>DATAAP010000182.1:0-10898 GCA_036260035.1 Alphaproteobacteria bacterium
GGTGCACGTCCTTGACGCCGACCGGCACGCCGGCTAGGGGACCCGGGTCCCGGCCGGCGGCGATCTCCGCATCCAGCGCCCGCGCGGCCTCGCGGGCGTGATCGGCAGCCAGGGTGCAGATCGCATTGAGCCGCGGGTTGACCCGGGCGATCTGGTCGAGATGCGCCTCGATCACTTCTATCGCGGCAATCTGGCGCCCGCGCACCCGGCGGGCAATTTCGATGGCGGTCAGGCGGGTGATTGACGGGTCGCTCATTCAAGTCCTCGCGAAGCGAAGGGCGCGACATTGCCACGGTTCCCCCGCCCGTGTCTTGCGGTGCACGCAGCATCCCCCTACTGTCCTCCACATGCCTGATTCCGCACCCGTCGCCGAGCCCGTCAAGCGCAGCTGGGCGGCCGATGTCGTCCACTCGACCTGCCCGCATGACTGCCCGAGCGTCTGCGCCCTCGAGGTCGAGCGGCTGGATGCGCGCCGCATCGGGCGCGTGCGCGGCGCCGCGGACAATCCGTACACGTCCGGCGTCGTGTGCGCCAAGGTCGGCCGTTACGCGGAGCGGGTACATCACCCCGACCGCCTATCGGTGCCGCTGCGCCGCGTCGGCGACAAGGGCGTGGGCCGCGCCGCGTTTGTGCCGCTGTCCTGGGACGATGCGCTGGACGAGGTCGCCGAGCGACTGATCCGTGCGGTCCAGGCGCATGGCAGCGAGGCGGTGTGGCCGTATTTCTATGCGGGCACGATGGGCCTCGTGCAGCGCGACGGCATCGAGCGGCTGCGGCACGTCATGCGCTATTCGCGCCAGGAGAGCACGATCTGCATCACCCTCGCCGATGCTGGCTATGTCGCGGGTACCGGCTTCAAGCGCGGCGTCGATGCACGCGAGATCGCCCAGTCCGACCTGATCGTGGTGTGGGGCAGCAACCCCGTGAACACCCAGGTCAACGTAATGACGCATATCAGCCGCGCCCGGAAGGAGCGCGGCGCCAAGCTCGTCGTCGTCGACCCGTACCGCAACGGCACCGCGGAGCAGGCCGACATGCACCTGATGCTGCGTCCCGGTACGGATGCAGCGCTCGCTTGTGCTGTGATGCACGTCCTGTTCAAGGAAGGCTATGCCGACCGCGCCTACATGGCGAAATACACGGACGTGCCTGACGAGCTGGAGGCGCATCTCGCGACGCGCGATCCAGCTTGGGCCGCAGCAATCACTGGGCTGTCGGTCGACGAGATCGTCGCTTTCGCGCGGCTCTACGGACAGACCAAGCGCAGCTACATTCGGCTCGGCTACGGCTTCACGCGCGCGCGTAACGGCTCGTCCAGCATGCACGCCGCCTCGTGCCTGCCTGCTGTGACCGGTGCCTGGCAGTATCCGGGCGGGGGCGCGCTATACGGTCAGAGCGCCATCTACGGCCTCGATAAAACGATGATCGAGGGCCGCGACGCGCTCGACCCGTCGATCCGCCTGCTCGACCAGAGCCGCATCGGTCCCGTTCTGACCGGCGATCGCCGCGATCTTGGCGACGGACCGCCGGTCACGGCACTGTTCATCCAGAACACCAATCCAGTGGTCGTTGCCCCCGAAAGCCGAAAGGTGCGCGACGGCTTCATGCGCGAGGACCTGTTCGTGTGCGTGCACGAGCAGTTCATGACCGAGACGGCGGCGATGGCCGACATCGTGCTGCCAGCGACCACCTTCCTCGAGCACGACGACATCTACCAGGCGAGCGGCCATACCTTCCTGCAGGTCACGAAGAAGGTGATCGAGCCCTACGCCGAGTGCCGTTCGAATCACGAAGTGATCTGCGCGCTAGCGAAGCGGCTTGGTGCCAAGCATCCCGGCTTCGAGATGACCGCGTGGGAGCTGATCGACTGGACGCTCAAGGCGAGCGGCTTTCCCGACGCGCAGACCATCTACGACAAGCACTGGCACGACTGCGCGCCGCCCTTCGACAAGGCGCATTTTCTCGACGGCTTCGCGCATCCCGACGGCAAGTTCCACTTCAAGCCGGACTGGAAGAAGGTCGGCAAGGACGCCGACAAGATGCCGGCCCTGCCCGACCAAATGGCCTTCGACGCGCCCGATGCGACGCATCCGTTCCGACTCGTCGCGGCACCGTCGCGCTCGTTCCTCAACACCAGCTTCACCGAGACGCCGGGCTCGGTCGCGCGCGAGAAACGGCCGACCGCGCTGATTCATCCGGACGACTGCGCGGTCCTCCTGGTCATCGAGGGCGACCGCGTGCGCCTCGGCAACACGCGCGGCAGCGTCGTCGTGCACGCGAAGCCGTTCACCGGCGTGCAGCGCGGGGTCGTCATTGTCGAGGGCATCTGGCCGAACCACGCCTTCGAGGAAGGCATCGGCATCAACACGCTGATCAGTGCCGAGCGCGGCTATCCCAATGGCGGCGGCTGCTTCCACGACACCGCCATCTGGGTCAGGCGCGCGTAGCGGTCAGGCGGGCTGGCGCGCCGGCGAGAAACGCTGGATCAGCCCAATCGTAATGACAGCGGCGGCGCCCGCCACGTCGGTGTACCAGTTCGGATCGATTAGGCCTATCGCCGCAGCAACGAGCACAATGCGCTCCCACAGCAGGCAGCGGCGCAGGAAGTAGCCGTGCAGGCCGGCTGCGAGGATCAGGCAACCCACGGTCGCCGTAAAGGTCGCCTCGATGATCTCAGGCCATGTGCCGATCATCAGGACCGCCGGCTGGTAGACGAACATGAACGGCACGATGAAGCCCGCCGCACCGATGCGGACCGCCGCCCAGCCGGAGGCCCATAGATCTGACTTGGCTAGGCTCGCCGCCGCGAAGACCGCGAGAGCCACCGGCGGCGTGATCGCCGACAGGATCGCGAAGTAGAAGGCGAACATGTGCGCCGCAGGGACCACCGCGCCAAGCTTGATCAGTGCCGGTACCAGCAACGAGGTCATGACGATATAGGCGGGCGTGGTCGGCATACCCATCCCGAGGACGATGCCGGCGATCGCGGTAAGCACTAAGGCGAGGAACAGGCTGTTCTGCGCCAGCGCTACGACGGCCTGGGTGAAGACGATGCCAAGGCCGGTCAAGGTGACGATGCCGATGATGATTCCGGCGCACGCGCAGGCCAGCGCCACGGAAAGCGCATTCCTGGCACCGTCGGCGAGCGCATCAAGGACGTTCGCGACGGTCACGGCGCTTCGCGTGCTCGCGCGCAAGGCGGCGACCGGGAAGCAGGCCAGCGTCCCGACCAGCGCGGACATCGGCGCGCTATAGCCCGAATACATGCCGCCGAGGATGATCAGGATCGGGATGAACAGATGACCGCGCTCGCGCAAAGTCTTACCCATGCGCGGGAGCTCAGGGCGCGGCACGCCATGCAGACCGGTGCGCTTCGCCTCGAAATGCACGGCGCCGAAGCAGGCGATGTAATACAGCAGCGCCGGAATGAGCGCCCACAACGTCACCTGCGCATAAGAGACCTGCAGGAACTCCGCCATGACGAAAGCGGCAGCACCCATGATCGGCGGCATGATCTGCCCGCCGGTGGATGCGACGGCTTCCACCGCCGCGGCGAAAGGCGGTCTGAAGCCGGTGCGCTTCATCAGCGGGATCGAGATCGGTCCGTCGACCATGACATTTGCGACGGCGCTGCCGGAGATCGTCCCGAACAGGCTGGAGCTGACCACCGCCACCTTGCCGGGGCCGCCGGCAGTGTGGCCGGTCAGGCTCAGCGCGAAATCCATGAAGAGCTGGCCGGTGCCGGTACGCTCCATGAAGCTGCCGAACAGCACGAAAATGATGACGTAGGTCGCCGACACGCCCAACGTCGGGCCGAAGATTCCCTCCGTTGTCATGTAGAGCTGGTCCAGCAGGCGCTCCAGCTCAACCCCGGCGATCAGCAGCGCGTAGACGAGGAAGATCGCCGCGGTGATCGGCAGCGCCCAGCCGATCAGCCGGCGCGTCGCGTCGAGGATCAGCAGTACCAACAGAACGGCAAGCGCCATGTCCGACGGCGCCAAGTCGTCGACGTAGTAGATCCGCGTCACCACGTATTCGTAGTTGACGAACAGGTAGAGGATCGCTGTCGCTGAGAGCGCGAGCAGCACATAGTCGAGCAGCGCAGGCGTGCCTTCCGCCTTTGCATTGCCGCGGTACAGCAGGAACACCAGCGCTAGCGCGAACAGCAGATGCGTGCCGCGGAACAGCATCGCCTCCGGCGTTCCGGTGGCGATGATCCACATGTGATAGAGCGCCATCGCGACCGCGATCGCGCCGACCGCCATGCGCACGAAGCCAGCGTAGGTCCGCTCGAACCGGAAATACTCGGACGCCTGCATCGGCCCCCACCCCGTCAGCGAAAGGCGCGGGCGGAAGGCCGCCCGCGCCGGCGCCTCACATCGTCAGGCCGGCTTCCTTGTAGAACTTCTTGGCGCCGGGGTGGAACGGCACGCCGATATCCTCGGCCATGCCCTTGACGTTCAGCCCGTCGATCGCCTTCACGGTGGCAACCATCGACGGAATGTTGGCACTGATCGCCTTGACCATCGCGTAGACGCGGTCCTCGGGCATCTTGCACGAGGCGACCAGGTGCGTCGCGTAGCCGATCACCTGCACGTCCTTGTCCTGCTTCGGGTAGGTGTTGGCCTTGACGGTGACCAACGTGTAGCCAGGGTTGACCTTGCGCATGTCGTTCAGGTGCGGCGACAGGTCGAGCAGCTTCACGTTGCGCGCCGAGGCAAGGTCCATCACCGAGCCCGCCGGCACCGTCGTGCCGAGGAAGAACGCCTGCGCATGGCCGTCCTGCATCTGCGACACCGAGTCTGTGTAGGAGACGAAGCTGACCTTGACGTCGCTGTAGCTGAGGCCGTTCACCTTGAGGATGTGCTGGGTGATGATCTCACCGGTGTTGCCGCGCGGCTGCGTGGTAATCGACTTGCCTTTGAGGTCTTTAATACCGTTGATGCCGGCATCGGCCAGCACGACCGCCTGGAAGTACTGCGGATAGAGCGTCGCGAGGTTGCAGACGTTCTTGTGCGGGTTCTTGAACGGCTCGTTGCCGACGATCGCGTCGACCGTCGAGATGCTGTTGCCGAAGCCGACTTCGGCCTTACCTTCCTCGATCGCGCGGACATTGGCGATGCCGGCACCCGGCAGCGCCTGGATCGTCATGCCAGGGACGGCCTTCTCCCACATGTCCTTGAGCTGACCGCCCAGCGGAATCCACGAGCCGCCCTGCGGGCCGGTCATGAGGCGGACCGTGTCGGCCTGCGCCAGGCCTGGAACGCCGGCGAGCAAAGCGGCTAGCGCCGCACCGGCGAGAATCGAACGCGAACGGAATGTCATCCTCTTCCTCCCTGTTGACCGTGTTGCACCGCGTGCCGGCGGCAGCTTTGGCTGAGAGTAAATCACACCTCGGCCGGTGCTGTCGCCTCCGACATACACCTTTGAGGGTTAATGTATTTCCGGCTCCGGCACGGTCGAGCCGCCGTGCAGGAAGTCGAAATCGCAGCCCTTGTCGGCCTGGGTCACATGCTTGGCGAACATCTTGCCGTAGCCGCGCGGATAGACGATCGGCTTCGGCACCCACGCCGCCTTGCGCTTCGCCAGCTCCTCGTCGCTCACCTTGAGGGTCAGCTTCCGGGCCGGCACGTCGAGTTCGATGATGTCGCCGGTCTGCACGAAGGCGAGCGGCCCGCCCACGAAGGATTCCGGCGCCACGTGCAACACGCAAGTGCCGTAGCTCGTGCCGCTCATGCGCGCATCCGAGATGCGCACCATGTCCTTGATTCCCTGCTTGAGCAGCTTCTTCGGCATCGGCAGCATGCCCCATTCCGGGAAGCCCGGCCCGCCCAGCGGCCCGGCATTCTGCAGCACCAGCACCGTGTCCTTGGTGACCGGCAGGTTGTCGTCGTCGATGCGCGCGGCCATGTCGTTGTAGTCGCGGAACACCAGCGCCGGCCCGCTGTGCTTCATCAGCTTCGGGTCCGCCGCGGTCGGCTTGATGACGGCGCCGTTGGGGCAGAGATTGCCGCGCAGCACGGCGACACCGCCTTCCGGGAAGACCGGCTTGTCGCGTGGGGCGATGACGTCGTCGTTGTAGACCTCAGCACCCTCGATGTTCTGCCCGATCGTCCTGCCGTTGACGGTCATCGCGTCGAGATGCAGCAGGTCCTTGAGCCGCGCCAGCATGCCGAGGATGCCGCCGGCGTAGAAGAAGTCCTCCATCAGGTATTTGCCCGACGGGCGCACGTTGGCGAGCATCGGCGTGCGCCGCGACAGCGCATCGAAGCGGTCGAGATCCATCTTGGCGCCGACGCGGCCCGCCATCGCGATCATGTGGACGATCGAGTTGGTCGAGCCACCCATCGTCATCGCCGTGGTGACGGCGTTCTCGAAGGCCTCCGTCGTCATGATGTCCGACGGCTTGAGGTCCTCCCACACCATCTCGACGATGCGCCGCCCGCTCGCGGTCGCCATACGTGCGTGGCCCGAATCCGCGGCCGGGATGCACGAGGCACCGGGCAGCGACATGCCGAGCGCCTCCGCCGCCGCCATCATCGTGCTCGCCGTGCCCATGGTCATGCAGGTGCCGAAGGAGCGCGCGATGCCGTCCTCGATCTCCTCCCACGCCTTGTCGTCGAGCCGGCCGGCGCGCTTCTCGTCCCAGTACTTCCAGGTGTCGCTGCCGCTGCCGAGCGTCTTGTTGCGCCAGTTGCCGCGCAGCATCGGCCCGGCCGGCACGAAGATCGCCGGGATGTTCATCGACGCCGCCCCCATCAGCAGGCCAGGCGTGGTCTTGTCGCAGCCGCCGAGCAGCACCGCGCCGTCGATCGGATTGGCGCGCAGCAGCTCCTCGCACTCCATCGCGAGCAGGTTGCGGTAGAGCATCGTGGTCGGCTTCATCAGCGGCTCGCCGAGCGACATCGCCGGCATCTCGACCGGGAAGCCGCCCGCTTGCCAAACCCCGCGCTTCACCTCTTCCGCCCGCGTCCGGAAATGCGCGTGGCAGGGGTTCATCTCCGACCAGGTGTTGATGATGCCGATAACCGGCTTGCCGGCGTAATCCTCCGACGAGAATCCCATTTGCTTGGTGCGCGAGCGGTGCCCGAACGAGCGGAGATCCTGAACCCCGTACCAGCGGTGGCTGCGCAATTCCTGCGGCGTCTTCTTGCGGCGCATAGTCTCCCTTTCGAAAAGCGGGGGTGACTTTCCAGCGCGGGGCGCCACAATGTCAACCGCCACACGGGGAGACACTGCCATGACAATCCGCCGCATCGTGCTGATGGGCAATCCCGCCTTGCGCCGCATCGCCGATCCTGCCGCGAACCCGCGCGCAGCCGATCTCGCGCGGCTCGCTGAGGACATGCGTGAGACATTAGAGTCGATCGACGCCAACGGGCTCGCCGCGCCGCAGGTCGAGGTGCCGACGCGGCTCGTCATCTACCGTGTACCCGCGCACCGTATCCCGCAGGGCGCCAATCAGGAGCCAGTGCCGTGGACGGCGATGGTCAATCCGGTCGTCGAGCCGCTGAGCGACGAGAAGACGTTGATCTGGGAGCGCTGTCTGTCCTTGCCCGGGCTCTACGGCTATGTGCCGCGCCACAACGAGATCCGCCTCACCTTCACCGACCTGGATGGCGTGCGCCACGAGCGCATCGCGCGCGGCTGGCACGCGATGCTGATCCAGCATGAATGCGACCACCTGGACGGCGTGCTCTATCCTATGCGCATGACTGACATGTCAAAGCTCACCTTCGCCAGCGAGCTCGGCGACGGGAAGAGCTTCTACACCTACACGGCTGAAGAGTTCGACGGCCGGTAGAGATTCTCTGGCGGCGCGACGCTCACCCTGCGTTCTCCCGTAAGCTGGAGAGGATTTCGGGCGCGCCGATCGCCTGTGCTCTATCCCGCCTGTGCGGCGCTGAAGGTGTCGCAGGCGCTCAGGCGGCCGCTCTCGAAGCCGCGCTTGAACCAGGCCATGCGCTGCGCCGAGCTGCCGTGCGTGAAACTCTCCGGGACCACGTAGCCTTGGCTCTGCTTCTGCAGGCGGTCGTCGCCAATGGCGCTTGCGGCGTTCAGCGCCTCCTCGAGATCACCCTGCTCCAACACCTCGCGCGAGCGCTGCGCATGGTGCGCCCAGATGCCAGCGAAGCAGTCGGCCTGCAGCTCGACGCGTACTGAGAGCTGGTTCGCCTGCGCGCGGTCGGCGCGAGCGCGCAGCTGGTCGACCTGCTGCATGATGCCGAGCTGGTTCTGCACATGGTGGCCGATCTCGTGCGCGATCACATAGGCCTGCGCGAAGTCGCCCGGCGCGCGGAAGCGGCTCTGCAGCTCGCGGTAGAAGCTGAGGTCGATATAGACCTTCTCGTCGCGCGGGCAGTAGAACGGCCCCATCGCCGCCTGACCGACGCCGCAGGCGGACTGCGTGGCGCCGGTGAACAGCACTAGCTTCGGCTGCTCGTAATGACGGTTGATATCGCGAAACAGCGCGGTCCAGGTGTCCTCGGTATCGGCCAGCACGGTCGACACAAAGCGGCCGAGCTCGTCGTCGGGCGTCAGCGAGCCCGAGCGCTGCTCGCTCTGCTCATGGCGCGGGTCGTAGCCCGGGTCGCCCTGGAGGATCACGCTCGGATCGACGCCGAGCAGCATGGCGACGACGACCAGCACCACCGCGCCGATGCCGCCGCCGGCGAGCCCGACGCCGCCCATCGACATCCCCCGCCGATCCTCGACATTGGAACTGAGCCGCCCGCCGCGCCAGCGCATAGGAGCCTCCGCAGGTTTCGCGCCGAGGTAACGAGAGCGATGTCACAGCGGTTTCGCTCGGCCAATGGTGAAGCTCCATGCAATCCGCGCCCTTGCGGCGCGGGAAGAGTCCGGCATAGGAGGGATTTTACGCCGCAAGTAACGGCTCCTGCCGCCAAACCGGTGTGGGCCCGCCGGTCAAGCCCGCGGGAGACACGAAACAAGGAGGACATCCTTGTTCTCCGCCTGACCGCCAAGCGATAAATCAGAGCAACTCCCGCTATCCGCGTATCGAGACGGATTGCGCCGGCGTGCGCCCGGGCTCGTCCAGCGGCTCGACAAGGAAGGCGAGCAGGATCAGGGAGGCCACCGCCACGACGACGAGAAGGCACGCCTTCTTCGCAACCGAGAGCGCTCGCCTGGCCTTCGGCCTCACATGTCGCCTCGGCTCCGACGAGAGAACGATCACCGGGCGATCTTCCGGGTCCGCGATGAGACGACGCTGCGCAGGCGCTTGCGCCGGGACAGGCGCAGGTTGGACGCCGGGTGAAGGCTGATCGACTTGGGCGTCGGCCATGGGCTCACCATCGGGTGATAAACGCCCCCTTCTTTCTCTACCCTGGGCGGTCGCACCTGCAACTCGCTTTCCGCATCGAATCCATGGCGGGGCCGGGGTACCCCCTCCGACTCACGCAGGCCACCCGGGGGCGCCGCCGAGCCTCCCTTACGCCAATCGAAAGGGCCTGCCGGCGGGCTGCCCGCGGCCCTCGTCTGCTGGCGACGATCGCGGTCATTATCCTTGCTCCCAACGTCGAATGTCGTCTCCTGGCTCTGGAGCTATATGGCGACTAGTCGCTGTGCTATCGCGACCTCATGCGGATCAGGTTTTTGCATTCGCCAAGTCGACCGTGCGACGCCGCAGTCCTGATTGGGCTCGACGCTCCGGTGGTCAACAGCGCCCTCATCCAGGGCACGAACCTGAGCGACAGGCTCGACGACCTCAGCCACATGGGTGACGGCGGCGTGCACGATCCCGGCACGAACGACATGATCTACGGCTATCGCGGTGCAAATATCATCGACACGGTCTTTGGCGGCGGCGACCAGGACTTCATCGTCGACCAAGGCACAGGCAACGACCGGATGTACGGCGAAACCGACTCAGACCAGTTCGTGGTCGGTGCCGGCAACGACCGGATCGACGTGCGCCGCCTCGACGCGCGCCCAGAACTCGAAGGGGAGCAGGACTTCACGTTCGACGCGGCCCCCTGATGGCTGGCTTGAAGAGCTGCGTGATGCGCTGAACGACGACGGCGTCATCACCACCCCGCCGGGCCCCTACATCCATGGCGAGCCGGGCGAGATCGAATACCGGAACGAGGATGGCACCACCTATGTCTTCCTGTCGATCAACGACATCCTGACCGAGCGGTCGATCAAGCTAGAAGGCACCTACAACCTGACTGCCGCAGACTTCATCCTCTGACTCTCGGAGCGATCGTGCGGGGCGGCATCGCGTTCTGCCGCCCCGCCCCTTCCACCGCACGCGCCGCGTCAGCCGCCGGTGCGCTTGAACCGGCGATGGTGTGCCGCCGGGTCGTTGCCAGCGGCGTCAGCAATCCTGACCGTCGCGATGGCGCGCGAAACGGCCTCCCGCGCAGTCAGATCGTCGCTGGACGGCATCAGCTGGCGGTAGAACGCCATCGCCACTTCGCGTGCGGTCTTTTCGGACGCCCCCTTGCGCAGAAACAGCTCGTACATGTCTGCCACGTCGTTTTCGACCGTCATTGACTTGCCTCCCTGCTCAGGCATGCCGGCAGAGCGAACGCTCCTGACTCGGCGCGGTTTCGCCACGCTTCCTGGGTCGAGCCCGCGCAGGCCGAGCCGCAGCCGCGCCGGCTGTGCCGTTGGGCAAAGGGGCTTGTATGCTCCGCACCTCCGGCGCGGCACGCTTAGGTCGCGCGAGACATCTTCGTCAGATCCGCGGGCACTGGCCTTCCGGCATTCGCGTTGTCCCACGCCTGTGCTGCGATCCTCCGCGCGCCGCCGTCCTTAGTCAGGAGCAGCGCCTCGACGTTGCGCGTCACCATCGTCTCGTTCTCCATGTTCTCGCATGCCGCGAGCGCCACCGCGACATTGCCGAAGACGCGGACACGGGTCCGAGCACGCGC
>DATAAP010000183.1:0-3933 GCA_036260035.1 Alphaproteobacteria bacterium
CCCGCTTCTGACGCAGGGCTATGGGCGCTCGGAGTCTGTCGATGGACGCGTCTTCGCGTGGAACTTCCCGCTGCTCGGCACGTATTGGGACGCCGCCGACATCCTGATCCAGCACATTTCGAAGAAGGAAGGCGGCACCGACAAGCTCAAGGGCAAGAAGATCGCACTCGTCTATCACGACTCGCCGTATGGCAAGGAGCCGATCACCGTTCTCGAAGACCATGCCAAGAAGGTGGGATTCAAGTTCGACGCAATGCCGGTGACGCATCCGGGCGTCGAGCAGAAGTCGACCTGGCTGCAGATCCGGCAGAACCGGCCGGACTACGTCTTGCTCTGGGGCTGGGGCGTGATGAACTCGACGGCTATCAAGGAAGCCGCGGCCGTCAACTATCCGCGCGACAAGATGTACGGCGTGTGGTGGTCGGGTGCCGAGCCCGATGTCACGCCGGCCGGTGACCAGGCGAAGGGCTACAACGCGCTGGCGCTGCATCCGGCGGGCGCAAACTTCAAGGTGCACCAAGACATCTTCAAGCACGTCTATGACAAGGGCAAGGGCACCGCGAAAAAGGAGGAGGTCGGCCACGTTCTCTACAACCGCGGCCTCATCGACGGCATGCTGCTGGTCGAGGCGATCCGCACCGCGCAGGGCAAGTTCGGCAAGAAGCCGCTGACGGGCGAGCAGGTCCGCTGGGGCTTCGAGAACCTGAAGATCTCCGCCGAGCGGCTGAAGGAGATCGGCTTCGAAGGGCTGGTTTCGCCGGTTGCGGTGAGCTGCATGGACCACTCGGGCGTGCACAGGGCGCGTATCCAGCAGTGGGACGGCAGCAAGTGGAACTTCACCTCCGACTGGATCGAGGCCGACTACAAGTACCTGCGGCCGAAGGTCGACCAGACGGCGAAGGACTACGGCACGCAGAAGAACATTCCGGCGCGCGACTGCTCGAAGGAGAGCTGAAGACCGGAAGTTCGTGACGATTTAGGGGCGGGGCTGACCCGCCCCTACTTCTTTCGACATTCAGGAATACGATGGCCCAACCCGCTTCCATCGCGACAGCGCCGCAGACGGCGCAGGCGCTGCTGCGCGTCAACAACATCGAGGTCATCTACAACCATGTGATCCTGGTGCTGAAGGGCGTGAGCCTGGACGTGCCGGAGGGCGGCATCGTCGCCCTGCTCGGCGCCAACGGCGCCGGCAAGACGACGACCTTGAAGGCGATCTCCAACCTGCTGCGCGCGGAGCGCGGCGACGTCACAAAAGGCTCGATCGAGTATCGCGGCGAGCGCATCGACCGGCTGACGCCGTCGGAGCTGGTGCAGAAGGGCGTCATCCAGGTGATGGAAGGCCGCCACTGCTTCGCGCACCTCACCGTCGAGGAGAATCTCCAAACCGGCGCGTTCACGCGGCGCGATGCGAAGAGCGACGTCACGCGCGACCTGGAGCTGGTCTACAGCTACTTCCCGCGCCTCAAGGAACGGCGTAAGTCGATCGCCGGCTACACCTCGGGCGGCGAGCAGCAGATGACGGCGATCGGCCGCGCGCTCATGTCGCGCCCGAAAATGATCCTGCTCGACGAACCGTCGATGGGATTGGCGCCGCAGCTCGTCGAGGAGATCTTCGAGATCGTGGTCAAGCTCAATGTCGAGCAGAAGGTCAGCTTCCTGCTGGCCGAGCAGAACACCAACATGGCGCTGCGCTTCGCGCACTACGGCTATATCCTGGAGAACGGCCGCGTCGTGCTCGACGGCAGCTCCGAGGAGCTGCGCCAGAACGAGGACGTCAAGGAATTCTATCTCGGCCTGTCCGCCGGCGGCCGCAAGAGCTACCGCGAGGTCAAGCACTATAAGCGCCGCAAGCGCTGGCTCGCTTGAGCCCGCTCCGAGATGTTGCTTTGTGGTAGGGGCGGGTTTAAACCCGCCCTACGGCTTTCATGACCTGACCACCGCAATGGCTTCCGATTTTCTTGACGAGCTCGAGACCCGCGATCCCGCCCTGCGCGAGCGGCGGCTGTTCCAGCTTCTGCCCGAGCAGATCGCCAATGCGCAGAAGAACGCGCCCGCCTTCGCGAAGATTCTCGAAGGCGTCGATCCGGTGTCGGTGACGAACCGGGCGGCGCTGGCGAAGCTGCCGGTGATCCGCAAATCGGAGCTCGTGGAGCGGCAGAAGCAGCCCTATCCCGACCGCGATCCGTTCGGCGGCCTGACGGCGGTGCCCACCGGCCAGCTCGCGCGCATCTTCGCGTCGCCCGGCCCGATCTACGATCCGGAGGCGCCGCGCGCCGACTACTGGCGGCTGGCGCGCGCCCTGCATGCCGCTGGCTTCCGCCGTGGCGACGTGATCCACAACACCTTCTCGTATCACTTCACGCCGGCAGGCGCGATGCTGGAGAGCGGCGCGCATGCGATCGGCTGCGCGGTCGTGCCGGCCGGCACTGGCAACACCGAGCTGCAGGTGCGCGCCATCGCCGACGTCAAGCCAAAGGGCTATGTCGGCACGCCGTCCTTCCTCAAGATCATCCTCGACAAGGCGCGCGAGATGAATGTCGAGCTGCCGTCGCTGAAGCTGGCGCTCGTCTCAGGCGAGGCGCTGCCGCCGTCGCTGCGCGCCGAGTTCAAGGAGCGCGGCATCGATATGCTGCAATGCTACGCAACGGCCGATCTTGGCCTGGTCGGCTACGAATCGCGCGCCGGCGACGGCCTGATCATCGATGAATGGCTTATCGTCGAGATCGTGCGCCCGGGCACTGGCGATCCGGTGGCCGAGGGTGAGGTGGGCGAAGTCGTCGTCACCACGCTCAATCCGGATTATCCGGTGATCCGCTTCGCCACCGGCGATTTATCGGCGCTGCTGCCCGGACAGAGCGCGTGCGGGCGCACCAACATGCGGCTCAAGGGCTGGATGGGCCGTGCCGACCAGACCACGAAGGTGCGCGGCATGTTCGTGCATCCGCATCAGGTCGCCGAAATTCTCAAGCGTCATCCGGCTGTCCGCAAAGGGCGTCTGGTCGTCGACCGCGACCATGACAATGATACGATGACGCTGCGCTGCGAAGTTGAGGGCGAGCAGCGCGGGCTCGACGCCGCCGTCGCTGAATCGATCCAGGCTGTGACAAAAATGCGCGGCACCGTCGAATTCGTGCCACCGGGCAGCCTGCCGAATGACGGCAAAGTCATCGACGACGTGCGCAAATATCAGTAGCGAAACGGTCATCTGCGGCTCTGCTCGCAGCAGGCTTTGCAGAGACACGGCAAATTCCATATTTTCGCCACGGTATGCGTCCATTGGCGACACAATCGGCAGCTTTAATCGGATCATCGGAACGGGCGACATCGCGCCGCCCCGTTTTCGGATCGTCCCCTGCCGAGGCCCCCCCGGACTCCATCCTCGGTAGCGACTCGCGCGATGGCGGGTTGGTTCGGCGGATCTCCGTCGTCCACCCGCTTTTTTGTGTCTGAAATGACCGCCGATTTTGTCGGCGAAGATCTCGCCTGCGTCCGCGGCGAGCGGCTCGTCTTCGAGAACCTGTCGTTTCGCGCGCGGCCTGGCGAGGCGCTGCTCCTGATGGGGCCGAACGGAAGCGGCAAGTCGAGCCTGCTGCGGCTCATGGCTGGGCTGCTCGCACCCGCGTCCGGGCGCTTGCTATGGGGCGGCTCCGCGATTATCGATGATCCCGACAGCCATCGCGCGCGCCTTCACTATATCGGCCATCTCGACGCGCTGAAGCCGGCGCTCACGGTCAGCGAGAATCTTGCCTTCTACGCAGCACTGCGCGGACGGCCCGCCGATGCCGACACGCTCGGCTCGGCGATATCCGCATTCCACCTAGACAAGCTGGCCGACACGCCGGCGCGCTTCTTGTCGCAGGGTCAGCGGCGCCGCACCGCCTTGGCGCGCGTGCTCGCAGCTCCAGCGGCGCTGTGGCTGCTCGACGAGCC
>DATAAP010000184.1:0-3967 GCA_036260035.1 Alphaproteobacteria bacterium
GCGAAACTATTGGGGCTACAACACTGTCGGCTTCTTCGCGCCGCAGCCGCATTACATCTCGAGCGGCCATGCGAGCGAGTTCAAGATGATGGTCTCGCGGCTGCACGCCGCCGGCATAGAGGTGATCCTCGACGTCGTCTACAACCACACCGCCGAAGGCAACCAGCTCGGCCCCACGCTCAGTTTCAAAGGCATCGATAACGCTTCGTACTACCGTCTGCGGCCGGACACGGCGCGCTATTACGAGGATTTCACGGGCTGCGGCAACGCGCTCAATCTCGAGCACCCGCGCGTGCTGCAGATGGTGATGGACTCGCTGCGCTACTGGGTCGAGGAAATGCGCGTCGATGGCTTCCGCTTCGACCTCGCGACAACGCTGGCGCGCACCGCAAACGGCTATCACCAACACGCGCCGTTCCTGCAAGCGATGCGGCAGGACCCGGTGCTGTCCCACGTCAAGCTGATTGCGGAGCCGTGGGATGTCGGCCTCGGTGGCTATCAGGTCGGCAATTTCCCGCCCGGTTGGTCGGAATGGAATGACAAGTTCCGCGATACGATGCGGCGCTTCTGGCGCGGCGACGGCGGCCTGATCGGCGATGTGGCGCAACGCCTGACCGGCTCGGCCGACCTCTTCGACAAGCGCGGCCGCCGGCCGTGGGCCAGCATCAATTTCATCACCGCCCATGACGGATTCACGCTGCACGACCTCGTCAGCTACAACGAGAAGCACAACGAGGCCAATGGGGAGAACAATCAGGACGGCTCCTCGCACAACAACAGCTGGAACTGCGGCGTCGAGGGCGACACCGACGATCCGGAGATCATCGCGCTCCGCGAGCGCCAGAAGCGCAACATGCTGGCGACCTTGCTGCTGTCGCTCGGCACGCCGATGATGCTGGCCGGCGACGAGCTCGGCAATTCGCAACAGGGCAACAACAACCCCTACTGCCAGGACAACGAGATCGGCTGGACCAAATGGCCGCAGCCGGAGGACACCGCGAAGTGGCAGCTCTTCGACTTCGTGCGCGTGCTGATCGCGCTCCGCAAGAAGTACCGGCTGGCGCGCGTCGGCAAGTTCCTGCGCGGCACGCCTGTGCCGAACAGCCAGCACAAGGACGTCACGTGGCTACGACCCGATGGCAAGGAGATGACTGCGGCAGACTGGAGCTTCCCCGAGGCGCGCTTCCTCGCGCTGCTGCTCTGGGGCGAATTGCCGATCCGCCACGACCTCACGGATGCGGAAATCCATAACGACGCGCCGCTCATCATCATGCTCAACGCGCATCATGACGACATGAAGTTCACCATTCCCTCCATCTCGGCGATGCGCGGCTGGACGGTAGTGTTCGACACGGCTGTGCCGTCGGGCCTCGGCCGCCCGGAAATACTGACTGCCGGCGACCGGGCGGAAGTGAAGGGCCGCTCGGTAGTCGTCCTGGTGGGCACCGAGGGCGAGCCGCTGCCTGTCAGCGCACCACCCTAGGAGCCGTCATGAAGCGGCGGCACGACATGCCGTTCGGCGCGGCGCTGCAGGACGACGGCAGCGTGCGATTCCGCTTGTGGGCGCCGAGCGTTAAGCGTGTGGATCTGAAGCTCGGGCTCGGCGGGCCGGGCAAGCTGCTGCCGATGAAGGAGGCCGGCGACGGCTGGTTCGAGCTGGTCACCGAGGAGGCACGGCCGGGGACGCGCTACATGTTCGTCATCGACGAAGGCCTCGCCGTTCCCGATCCCGCCTCGCGCGACCAGGGCGGCGACGTTCACGGCTGGAGCATCGTCGTCGATCCGCATGCCTTCGACTGGCAGGATGACTCCTGGCGCGGCCGGCCGTGGCACGAGACGGTGCTGTACGAGCTGCATGTCGGCACATTCACGCGCAGCGGGCGCTACTATGGCGTGGCGCAGTGCCTCGACGACCTGATCGATCTTGGCGTAACCGCGATCGAGCTGATGCCGCTCGCCGAGGCGCCCGGCCGGCACAATTGGGGCTATGACGGCGTCTATCTATTCGCGCCGGATGCGTCCTATGGCCAGCCCGACGACCTCAAGCTGCTGATCGAGGCGGCGCATCGGCGCGGCCTAATGGTTTTCATCGACGTCGTCTACAACCATTTCGGCCCCGATGGGAATTACCTTGCGACCTATGCCAAGCCGTTCTTCACGGAGAAGCATCGAACGCCCTGGGGTGCCGCGATCAATTACGACGCGGATCAGAACGCCGTGGTGCGCGACTTCATGGTGCACAACGCGCTCTACTGGCTCGAAGAGTACAACGCGGACGGCCTCCGCCTCGATGCCGTGCACGCGATCGCCGATACCAGCCGGCCGCATATCCTGAACGACATCGCATCGGCCGTCCGCCGCCGCATCCGCGGCCGCGAGGTCCATCTCGTGCTCGAGAACGACGACAATGCCGCCTGGCTCCTCCGCAAGAGCGGCGACGAGCCGGATCTCTATGACGCGCAGTGGAATGACGACATCCACCATGCGCTGCACGTCGCCGTCACCGGGCAGAACGACGGCTATTACAGCGACTACAAGGATTCCATCCGCCATCTCGGCCGCACGCTGACCGAGGGCTTTGCCTATCAGGGGGAGCCATCGCCGCACCGCGACCACAAGAAGCGCGGCGAGCCAAGTGCTGCGCTGCCGCCGACGCGGTTCGTGTCTTTCCTGCAGAACCACGACCAGGTCGGCAACACGGCGACCGGTACGCGCATCCATCATCTCGCATCCATCCCGGCGGTCTGCGCCGCCGCCGCGGTCTATCTGCTGGCGCCGTCGCCGCCGCTCATCTTCATGGGAGAGGAATGGGCCGCGTCGACGCCGTTTCTTTTCTTCACCGATTACGGCGGGCAGTTGGCCGAGAACGTGCGCGAGGGCCGCCGGGCCGAGTTCGCGCGCTTCGCCGAATTCCAGGACGCCCGCGCGCGCGAGCGCATCCCCGATCCCAACGCGTTTGGAACGTTCCTGAAGAGCCGGCTGAACTGGTCCGAATGCGAACGTGCGCCGCACCGCGATGTCCTCGCGCTGTACCGCGAGCTGCTGTCGATCCGCCATCGGGAGATCATCCCACATCTGCCCGGCATCAAAGGCAATGCCGGCCAGTTCACCGCTGCCAATGATGGCGGGCTCACTTGCAATTGGGTGCTCGGCGACGGCTATCGGCTGCATTTGCGCGCTAATCTGACGGCCAAGCAGGCGGAGCCGCCGGGCGTTCCGCCCGTGCGCAGGCTGTATGCCACGCCGGGCGGGGCATGGGAGTCCGGAGCCATGCCGCCTTGGTCCGTGTTCTGGTCGCTGCAGGAGCCGCCGACATGAGCGAGACGCTCGACCGGCTCGCCGAGCGTCTCGGCATTTCCGGGTCCTACCGCGACCAGGAAGGCCAAACGCAGGTCGTTCCGGAGGCCACCAAGTCAGCCCTCATCGCGGCTTTCGGCATTAAGGCCGACGACCCGCAGGCGCTCGACCGGGCGCTTGAGGGCGAAGCGCACGCGCTTGTGCCGCCGGTCGTGGTGTTGCGAGAGGACCAGCGGCCGTATCGATTGCCGCTGGCTCTGCCCGGCGAATGGCGCGACGCGGAGGTCAGCTGGAACCTCGTGCGCGACGGCGGCCGCAGCGAAAGTGCACGGATGCCGTTGGCGCACATGCCATGGGGCGAGGCGGGCAGACCGGTGCTGCCATTGCCGGACGATCTGGGCTGGGGCTATCACGCGATCGACATTGCGGTCAGCGGCCCTGCCGGCGAGCTGTCGGCGAGAACCTGCGCAGTCATCGTGCCGCAGCGCGCTTACCGGCCGCCGGCCCTCGAACGCGGCACGCGGCTCTGGGGCATCGCCGTGCAGCTCTATGGCTTGCGCTCGCCGCGCAATTGGGGCATCGGCGACTTCACCGACCTGCGCGCCATGATGGAATGGGCCGGACGCATCGGCGCGGCCTGCATCGGCACCAATCCGCTGCACGCGCTGTT
>DATAAP010000185.1:0-2738 GCA_036260035.1 Alphaproteobacteria bacterium
ATTTGGGAACCCCTTCGAACACGTGCACGGCGCGACATTGCGGGCTATCTACGACTTGGCCGAGCTCGAGAACTCGCAGTTCATCATCGCGCCCGGCCAATCCGGCAATCCGCTATCGCGGCATTGGGCCGATCTGGTACACGACTGGGCCAATGGCGGTCATTTCGGCCTCGAGACGAACCGTGATCGCCTGCGGTCCACCGGATCCGTCCTGACTCTCGAGCCTCGCTGATGGATGTAACGATCGAACTCGTCCGTGATGCCGCCGCGCGGATCGCCGGCCAAGTCATCGCGACACCAACCGTCCCTGCTCCTCGGCTTTCCGCCGCGACAGGCGCCGAGGTCTACCTCAAACTCGAAAACCTGCAATACACCGGCTCGTTCAAGGTGCGCGGTGCGTTGGTCAAACTGCTGAGTCTGGATGTGAACGAGCGGCGGCGGGGCGTGATCGCGATGTCCGCCGGCAATCACGCGCAGGGCGTTGCCTTTCACTGTCAGCGCCTCGGCATCCCGGCGACGATCGTTATGCCGAAAGCAACCCCCTTCACGAAGGTCGACCGCACGGCGGCGATGGGCGCGAAGGTGGTCCTCGAGGGCGAAACGCTGTCGCATGCCGCCACTTTCGCGCGTGAACACGCCAAGGCGGAGGGCCTCACCTTCATCCACCCCTATGACGACCCGCTGATCATCGCCGGCCAAGGCACGGTCGCCCTGGAAATGCTGGCAGCCGTGCCGGATCTCGAGATCCTGGTCGTGCCGGTTGGCGGCGGCGGACTGATCGGCGGTTGCGCCGTCACGGCGCAATCAATCGCCCCGGCCGTCCGCGTCATCGGCGTGCAGGCAGCGCTCTATGCAAGCATGAAAAAAGGCGCCGCACCGGTGCGCGGCGGCTCTACGCTTGCAGAGGGCATCGCCGTCAAAGAGCCCGGAGCGCTGACGCGCGCCATCGTCGACAAGCGCGTCGACGACATCGTGCTGGTTGAGGAGGCGCTGATCGAGCGCGCGGTCAACCTGATGGTGACCGATGCGAAGATCACGGCCGAAGGCGCCGGCGCCGCACCGCTCGCCGCCCTGCTCTGCGAGCCCGGGCGATTCCGCGGCCGGCGGGTCGGCCTCGTCGTATCGGGCGGCAACATCGATCCGCGGCTGGTCGCCTCGATCCTCACGCGCGGCCTGCTGCAGGACGGCCGGATCGCGCGGCTGCGCGTCGAGATCACCGATGCGCCCGGCATGCTCGCGCGGGTCGCGGGTGCGATCGCCGAGGGCGGCGGCAATGTCATCGAGATCTACCACCATCGTCTATTCCAGGACGTGCCGGTGACGCGCGCGGACCTGGACATCGTGCTGGAGACCCGCAACCGCGCCCATCTCGACGAGATCGTCGGCCGGATCGAGGCGGCAGGGATCACCGTCCGCCTGCTCGAAAATACCGCAGGGGCCGGGACTTAGGGCCACAACCAGCGGTATATTAACGAATAAACCTGATCTTAACTTCGGCCAAGCATCTTGGCTCCTCGCGTTCTGATGCACGGGACGGGCGAGGCGTTTCTCCATGCTCTTTATCGTTGGTGCGGCAACAACCGTCGTCTGCGTGATCGGCGGCTATATGGCGATGGGCGGCAAGCTCGGCGTCCTGTTCCAGCCATTCGAGCTCGTGATCATCGGCGGTGCCGCGGTCGGCGCCTTCATCATTGCCAATCCGATGCCGGTGATCAAACGCACGCTTGGCGCGATGGGCTTGCTGCTGAAAGGCTCCCCCTACTCCAAGGAAGCGTATCTCGAGCTGCTCTCTCTGCTCTACACCATCTTCAAGCTGGCGAAGACCAAGGGCATGCTGGCGCTCGAGCAGCACGTCGAGAAGCCCGACGAGAGCACGCTGTGGTCGAAGTTTCCGATCTTCGCCGCCGACCACTACGCGATGACGTTCCTCTGCGACTATTTGCGGTTGCTCACGCTCGGCACCGACAACGCGCATGAGCTTGAGGCGCTGATCGACGAGGAGATCGAAACCCACCACGCCGAAAAGAACCAGATCGCCTCGGCGCTGCAGACCATGGCAGACGGCACGCCCGCGCTCGGCATCGTCGCCGCCGTGCTCGGCGTCATCAAGACGATGGGCGCCATCACCGAGCCGCCCGAGGTGCTAGGCAAGCTCATCGGCGCAGCACTGGTCGGCACCTTCCTCGGCGTGTTCCTGGCATACGGTTTCATCGGCCCGATGGCGAGCGCTCTCAAGGCGCGCTACGACGCTGAGGTGAAGTACCTTCTCTGCATCAAGGCGGGCCTGCTGGCCTATCTGCAGGGCTATGCGCCCGCGGTCGCGGTGGAGTTCGCCCGCAAGGCGCTGCTCTCCAACGTACGGCCGACTTTCTACGAGGTCGAAGAGGCGGTCGCTGCCCTGCCGCCGGTCTAGCCACGCAAGGCTGAGTCATGGCCGACGAACAGAGCAATCATCCCGTCATCATCGTCAAGAAGAAGAAGCACGGCGAGCACGGCCACCATGGCGGCGCGTGGAAGGTCGCGTATGCCGACTTCGTGACGGCGATGATGGCCTTCTTCCTGCTGCTGTGGCTGCTGAACGTCACCACAGAAGAGCAGAAGCAGGGCATCGCCCAGTACTTCACGCCTGAGGCCGCATCGAAATCGACGAGCGGCAGCGGCGCCATACTTGGCGGCACGGTCATCGCGCAGGGCCAGATGGCGCAGGTCACCGGCGGCGTCGTGCTCGGCATCCCGCA
>DATAAP010000186.1:0-8608 GCA_036260035.1 Alphaproteobacteria bacterium
GCCGCTTCTGCCAGGCACACCGCCGCATCGACTTCGCCGATGTCGACCTCGAGCCCGCGGCGCAGCCGGTCATACAGAGCGAGCAGCGCATCGCGCGCCGCTTCGCGGCTCGAATGCGGCCCGTGGACGGCGACGCGGTTGCCGCGCGAGGACAGCCGCACGCCGAGCTTCTGCTCGATGCGCGCCAGATGCCGGTCGTGCTCGCCGAACAGCATGGGCAACAGGGTGTTGTCGTCGAACTGCAGCAAAATCGGCGCGTCGGCGCGGGCGGGCGTTTCGGAGGTCAAGCCGGCATCCTCGCGGCCATCGTGTCATCGCGCGACACGGCGCCACCCAAGCTGTTCGGACCGCACGAGTCGATGCGCACCGGCACGATCCGGCCGAGCCATTCGGCGAGGCCGGCGACATGGACCGCCTGCAGATAAGGTGAGCGGCCGCCGAGCTGCCCCGCATGGCGGCCAGGCTTCTCGAGCAGCACCGGCAGCACGCGGCCGACGCAATCGCGGTTGAATGCGTCCTGCTGCATCCGCAGCAGCGCCTGCAGCCGCTGCAGGCGCGCGTCCTTCACCTCTTCGCGAATCTGTCCCTCCATCGTCGCCGCCGGCGTGCCCGGCCGCGCGCTGTACTTGAACGAGAAGGCGCTGGCGAAGCCGATCTCGCGCACCAGCTCCATGGTTGCCTCGAAATCGCGCTCGCTCTCGCCCGGGAAGCCGACGATGAAGTCGGACGACAGGGCGAGGTCAGGGCGCGCTGCGCGCAAGCGCGCGACGATGCGGCGATAATCTTCCGCGGTATGCCCGCGATTCATCGCGGCGAGGATACGGTCCGATCCCGACTGCACCGGCAGGTGCAAGAACGGCATGAGCTTCGGTTCGTCGCGATGCGCCGCGATCAGCGCATCGTCGACGTCGCGCGGATGCGAAGTCGTGTAGCGGATGCGCGCCAGGCCCTCGATCCGCGCGAGGCGGCGGATCAGGTCGCCCAGCCCGACACGTTCGCCCTGAAACTCCGCCGCATAGGCATTCACGTTCTGGCCGAGCAGCGTGATCTCGACCGCGCCGCGCGCTACCAGTGCATGCGCCTCCGACTCGATGTCGGCGACCGGCCGCGAATACTCGGCCCCGCGCGTATACGGCACGACGCAGAAGGTGCAGAACTTGTCGCAGCCTTCCTGGATTGTCAGGAATGCCGACAAGCCCGTCGGCGACGCCGCTTGCGGAAGATGGTCGAATTTCGGCTCGGGCGGAAAATCGGTCTCGAGCACCGTGCCGGCGCGGCGCGCGGCGCGCGCGATCATTTCCGGCAGGCGATGGTAGCTTTGCGGGCCGAACACCATGTCGACGAACGGCGCGCGCCGCGCCATCTCGGCGCCTTCGGCCTGGGCGACGCAGCCAGCGACGGCGATCATCGCATCGCGCTGCGTTTTCAGCGGGCGCAGACGGCCAAGCTCCGAGTACACTTTCTCCGCGGCCTTCTCGCGAATGTGGCACGTGTTCAGAATCACCAGGTCCGCGGCTTCCGGCTTGTCGACCGTGCGATAGCCAAGCGGCGCCAGGACGTCCGCCATGCGGGCGGAGTCGTACTCGTTCATCTGGCAGCCATATGTCTTGATGAAAAGCGTTTTCAAGCGCGCCGATCTCGAAAGGCGGCGGAAATCGCCGCAGAACCTAGCACTCCATCCCCCCCTGTCAAGGTGACGCCGGGACCACTTGCGGCCCCGGTTCGGGCCTGTACTCGCGCCCGCCGATGGCCGCCGAAAGACCGCGCGCGATCACGCGCTCGCAATGCGCGGCGAGCGCCTTGCGCGAGCCGAACATCGCGTAGGTCACTGGCGGATGGAAAATCAGCGTCGCCGTCAGGCGGCCAAGCCCGAGCAGGTGCCAGCCATGGGACATCATGTCCATTTCCCCGTACCACGCCACCAACGGCCGCCAAGCGCGGCCGATCGGCATCTCGTCGAGATGCGTGTAGGCGATCGTGACAGGCTGCACCACGACCGAGCGGCCGTTCACTTCCTTCTGTGCCACGCCAAATAGGGCGCTCTTGAACGGCTTCAACCGGGTGCCGTCGCTGCTCGTCGCCTCCGCGAACAGCACGAGGCTGTCGCCCTGGTCGAGCCGGGCCGCGACGTCGTCGCGCTCGTTGTGCACGCCGCTCGCGCGGCGGTCGACGAAGACGCTGCGCTGCAGCTTGGCAAGCCAGCCGAAGAGCGGCCATGACGCTACCTCGCGCTTGGCGATGAACGACGTCTCGACGACTGCCGCGAGCACGGGGATGTCGAGATAGGAAAGATGATTGGCGACGAACAGGGTCGGATGGACGTTCGAGACGTCGCCGCGCACCTCGATATGTATGCCGAGCAGGCGGCAGCACAGCGCGTGATAGGCCTTGGGCAGCCGCGAGGCGAAAGGCGATCGCATGGCGACAAGCAGCGCCTGGACCGGCATCAGCGGCAGCGTCACGCAGAGATAGATGAAGATTCGTCCGAGCGCTCGCGCCGTGGACCCGGGCAGGCCCGTCATTCCTCGCCGCCAGCCTGCCGCTGGTAATGGCTGAAATACTTTTCGGTGACGCGGTCTGTCACGACGATGATGCAGACATCGGTCGTGTTGAACTGATGGTCGATCACCGCGCCCTCGCCGACCAGTCCGCCGAGCCGCAGATAGCCCTTGATCAGCGGCGGCAGCGCCGCGATGGCCGAGCGCGCATCGATCTGCGCCACGGCGGCGTCGGCATCCACCTCGCCCGGCGGCAGCAGGTTCATCTCCACGTAGCGGTCCGGCAGCGCACGCGCGCGCAGCGATGGCGGCGCGAGGTGGTTGTGATGAAGGTAGGAGAGCGGCACGGCCAATGCCTTCGGGTCGGTTCCCGGCAGGCTGGCGCAGCCGAACATCAACGTGATGTCGTGCTGGAAGACGTAGCTCGCGATGCCGCGCCACAGCAGCTGCATGGTCGGCCGCGTGCGGTAGGCGCGGTCGACGCAGGAGCGGCCGAGCTCGAGGATCTCGCCGGGATAGGCGATCAGCGGGGCGATGTCGAATTCGGTCGCGCTGTAGAAGCCGCCGCCTTTCTCCGCCGCCGATCGCCGCAGCAGGCGATACGTGCCGACGACGCCGTCAGCACTTGCACCGCGCTTATGGTCGACGACGAGAAGATGGTCGCAGTATTCGTCGAATGCGTCGCGATCGCGCTTTGCCGCTGCCGCCTCGGCGCTCGGATGCGCGGCCATCTCCTCGAAGAACACGCGGTACCGCAGCGCCTGCGCGGCATCGATTTCCGCAGCCGAATCCGCCAGCCGCACCTCGAGCGCGCCTGCTTTGATCGGATCGAAGCGCGCGGGCGAGGCCTGCGCGCCCTTGCTCAGCGCATCGAACAGATAGCCGGCACGGCTCATGAGCGGCTCCCTGGTTTGCGGCCGCGCAACGGCGTTCCGTACAGCTCGAGCCGGTGCCCGACCAGTTCGTAGCCGAGTTCGCGTGCGATCTGCCGCTGCAGCTCCTCGATGCGATCGTTGTGGAACTCGATCACCTTGCGGGTCTGCAGATCGATGAGGTGATCGTGATGCTCCTCGGGCGCTTCCTCATAGCGGGCGCGCCCGTCGCCGAAATCGTGGCGCGCGAGGATGTTGGCTTCCTCGAGCAGCCGCACGGTGCGATAGACCGTCGCGATGCTGATATTCGGGTCGATTTCCGTCGCGCGACGGTAGACCTGCTCGACATCAGGGTGGTCGGTTGCCTCCGACAGCACGCGCGCGATCACGCGCCGCTGACCGGTCATCTTGAGGCCTTTCTCGGCGCATAGCCTCTCCAGACGAGAGACCGGTTCTTCTTCCTTCGGACGACGCTGCGCTGTCATAATTAAAATTATAGACGAAAGCCCGTCCGCCGCCTACCCGATAGAGTTCTGGACCGGGTTACAGTTCTGCGGCAGGGGGATAGCGCGCCCTTTCACGGCTTATCCCCGCTCCAGGCGATCTCGCGCTCCTGGCGGCCCTCGAAGGCGAGTCAACCGGACCGGCGGCGCTTCGTCTTCGTGCCCAAGCCCAGCTCGCGCGCCAGCTGGCTCCGCTGTTTGGCGTAATTGGGAGCGACCATGGGATAGTCGCTCGGCAGCCCCCAGCGCTCGCGGTATTTCTCCGGCGTCATGTTGTAGGCTGTCTTGAGGTGGCGCTTGAGCATCTTGAGCTTCTTGCCATCCTCCAAGCAGACGATGTAGTCGGGCATCACGGATTTCTTGATGGGAACCGCCGGTTCGGGACGCGGCGGCTGCTCGTCGCCGGTGCCGATCGCCGACAGTGTCTGGAAGACCTGCTGTATCAGAGCCGGCAGCTCTGAGAGCGGCACGGTGTTGTTGGAGACATGCGCGGCAACGATCTCCGCTGTGAGCGACAACACATCCTGCGGCTTGGCTGCTTCAGCCATTCGTCACCTGTTGTTCAGAAGCGTGAGTGAATATCGAACACGGATCAATGTTGCAACTAAATACCCTGCGCCTTCAAAGTTTAGCGTGAACGGCTCCAAATATAGACCGGTCGTTTCCCTGAGAAGCGCTATTATGACCGCTTGCTCCAGCGCCAGCGCGTCGGCACGATGTGTCGGCGAAGAGTCAGAGCCGCCGTCGCACTGCCGTCGCGCGCGCGGTAGTAGTCGGGCCGGCGCCCGACCCGCGAGAAACCATGTGCCAGGTAGAGCGCCTGCGCGCCGGGATTATCCTCGGCGACTTCGAGAAACAGCTTCTCCACGCCGCGCGATGCGACGTACTCGATGACTTGACCCAGGAGCTGCGTTGCCAGGCCCTGCCGCCGGTATTTCTCGAGAACGCCGATTGACAGAAGCTCCGCCTCATCGGTCACCGCGCGGGCGATCGCAAAGCCCACGGGCAGCGCGCCGCCGGGCGCTATGCTGCGGGGTGCGGCAACCAAGGCGATCCAGGCGCGCACGCCCGGCGATCCCATTACCTCGAGCATCGATTGCGGCGACCATGCGTCCTCGAAGCACCGCGCGTGCAGTGCAGCCAGGACCGCGACGTCGGCGATGCCGGCCTCGCGCAGGCGGAAGGGCCGGGTCATGATGGCGCTGCCGCCGGCAGCTTGACTGCCGGCGGGTGCAGATAGAATGGGCGTAGCGGCCCGTCGACGGGCGCCCGTGTGGCGGCGAGTGCCGCGACGACGGCCGCATCGGGTTGCGGGTCGCTTCTGGCTAGCTCCAGGTCGTGGCCGGCCCGGCGGAGCGCCGCTGCGAGACGGGGACCTGCGTCGCCGGCCACGAGAATTCCCGATGGTAGGCGGTGCGACGCGACGAAGTCGTCGATCTCGCCGGCGACCGGCGCTGATAGCGGCGACAATGCCTCGTCGAAGATTTGCAGATAGGGCTCGGCTCGCTTCGAGTCGATCGCCACCACCACCGCACGGTTGCGGCGCGCAGTCGGGTCGGTCGCAGCGGCGACGGCCTCAAGCGTGGTGATCGCGACCGCCGGCAAGCCCGTAGCAAGCACCAGGCCGCGCGCCACCGCCAGACCGGCGCGCAGCCCTGTGAAATGCCCGGGCCCGACGGTCACGCCGAGGCGGTCGACGTCCTGCAATCCGATCGCCGCTTCCGCGAGCACGCGGTCCAGCATCGGCACCAGCACTTCGGTCGCGCCATGCGGCGTCTCGCTGGCGACGTGCGCGCGGATCGTTCCTTCGTCCCAGACAGCGGCCGAGCAGCGGATCGTCGCGCAGTCGAAGGCCAGGAGTCTCACCGCAGTGCCTCGCGCAATCTCAGAGGCGATGATACAAGCATGCCGCCCAGCCACGAGTCTCCTGATCCGCCGCGCATACGATGACCCTGATAGCCCTTGAGCCGCCTGACTTCGATGTGGAGTTCGACCTCGCCTACGCCACGCCGCAGAATTTCACCGGCAAGCCGATCTACCGGCGCGCGGCCGCCTATCTTCACCCGGTCGCCGCCGAGCACCTGATGCGCGCGATCGCGCTCGCGCGACCGCTCGGGCTGCGCTTCAAGATATTCGATGCCTTCCGCCCAAGCGAAGCGCAATGGGTGATGTGGACGCATACGCCCGATCCAGACTTCCTCGCCGATCCGCGCCGCGGCTCGCCCCATTCGCGCGGCGTCGCCGTAGACCTGACGCTCGTCGACGGCGGCGGCAAGGACCTCGATATGGGGACGGGCTTCGATGCCTTTACGCCGCGCTCCCATCACGGCGATCTCTCGGTGTCCGCGGAAGCGCAGCGCAACCGTCTGCTGCTGCTCGGCTTGATGACGGCGGCGGGCTGGGACTTCTATCGCAACGAGTGGTGGCACTATCAGCTCTTCGATGCGCGCCGTTTCCCGGTACTCTCCGATTCCGCGGTATCGCCGGGCCTCATGTAGCTCCGGTCAGACGATCGCGCAGGCCTCTTCGAAGGCCAGCCGCGGCCCGCGCGGGAAGAGCTGGCTCGCATCGCCATAGCCAAGGTTGCAGAGGAAGTTCGACTTGTAGCGGCCATCGGGAAAGAACGCCGCGTCGACCTTCACGTTGTCGAAGCCGGACATCGGCCCGCAATCGAGGCCGAGTGCGCGCGCCGCGATCATCAGATAGGCGCCCTGTAGCGACCCATTCCGGAACGCGGTGCTCTCGGCCGCCCGCTCCTTACCCGGCCCTTTGAACCAGGTGATCGCGTCCAGCTGGTGCGGGAACAGTCGCGGCACGAGCTCATAGAACTGCGAGTCGTATGCGACGATGGCGCAGACTGGTGCAGCCTTCGTCTTCGCCGCATTGCCGGGAATGAGCGCCGGCAGCAGCTTCGCGCGAGCCGCTTCGGACTTCACGAAGACCACGCGCATCGGCGACGAGTTCGCCGAGGTCGGCCCCCACTTTGCCAGATCGTAGACGCGGCGCAGGAGTTCGTCCGGTACGGGCTTCGGCAGCCACACATTGTGTGTCCGCGCTTTGCGGAAAAGGAGGTCCAGCGCCTCTTCGGACAGAGCAGCCGTCATAGGCCCTCGCTCGCCACCGGGAAGCGCAGGATGGCGAGTGAGGGGAGCGCTGGCAAGCGGCCGCTCTCAGCCGAGGCGGGCGCGGTCGAACGGCTGCAGGTTGTTGACGCGGATCAGCCCACGCACCGCCTGCACGTAGTCAAGCTTCCGTTCCGAATAGCGCACCAGGTGCAGCGACAGCTCATAGCCATCGATGACGCGGCCTGCGCTGCGCATCTGCGCGCGTACGTTCCGGAAGTCCGCATACGCACGATGGGTGTTCAGGTTGTACGCATACGCCTCGACCGCTGCGGCCAGATTGCTGAAGGTCTTCACCGTCGCCTCGGTGCCGTTGGCATCGATGCGGAAGACCATCTGGCCGAACATGGCGTGGCCGCGCTGCGCGACCGAACTCGTGCCCCAGCCGGTCTCAAGGGCAGCCTGGGCAAGCGCCAGCGCCGGCGGGATCACGTCGACGCGGCGGAAGAGCTCGTCGAGATTGCCGTCGTCGACGCCGTAGCGGCTGGCGAGATCGGCGAGCCAGGCGAGCTGCTCAGTCGTCGCAGGCAGGCCGTCCTCGAGCAGCGCGCGGATCTCGAGCGCCCGCGCGCGGTCTTGGCGGATGCGCTCGTTCTCGGCCAGCACCAGCGGCAGCATCATCTTGATGAACACCGCCTTGCGGAAATCGGGCGACTGCAGAGCCGGCAGGTCGCGCGGCAGCTGCGCCAGGAAGACGCGCGGCACCGACTCGCCCTCATTGCGGACGGCATCGAGCGTGTAGCCCTGCATCGTGAACTGCCGGTGCAGCGACATGGCGCTGGCCGACTTGATCATCACCGCGGCCGGTGCCGCAGCGGCCGGCTCCACCTGCGCAAGGCGCTCCGCCTCAGCATCCATGTCGACGAGCGACGTGGGCTGCGCGATTGGCGTGGTCATCGCCACCTGCACCGGGGCATGGCCGGTCGACACCGCCCCCGACAATGTGAGCGCGAAAGCGGTGAGGCAGAGCAGCGTACGGTTGTTGAAGCTGGCCGCGTTCATCGGTCAGACTCCGAGATTCAGTTGAAAAGAGAGATGGTTAACGGGCCGCCGGTGCTACTGGCTGGCCCGGACCTCGACGACTTCCGGGACGTAATGCCGAAGCATGTTCTCGATCCCGGCTTTGAGGGTGGCGGTCGAACTCGGGCAGCCCGAGCACGAACCCTGCATGTGCAGGTAGACGATGCCATCCTCGAATCCGCGGAAGATGATGTCGCCGCCATCCTGCGCGACCGCCGGGCGAACGCGCGTTTCGATCAGTTCCTTGATCTGGGCGACGACCTCGTCGTCCTCCTCCTGGCTCTCGGCGGCGGTTTCGGCCTCTGCCTCGATCACCGGGCGGCCCGCCGTGAAATGCTCCATGATGACCCCGAGAATGGCCGGCTTCAGCACATGCCACTCCTGGTCGATGCCCTTGCTGACCGTGATGAAATCGGCTCCAAGGAACACCCCGGTCACACCTTCGATGCCGAAAATCCGCGACGCCAAGGGCGAGCGCTGCGCGCCCTCAGCGGTCGTGAAATTCGCCGTGCCGGACTCCATGACAGTGCGGCCCGGAAGGAACTTCAGGGTCGCGGGGTTGGGAGTCTGTTCGGTCTGAATGAACATGGTGG
>DATAAP010000187.1:0-5925 GCA_036260035.1 Alphaproteobacteria bacterium
GCCGCGAAGCGATGAGGTGCATCGATCTGCCAACGCTGCAGCGGCGCTGGGCGATTTTCCGCTCGAAAGCGGCGCTACGATCGAGGACCTGCATGTCTGCTACATCACGCACGGAACCGTGTCGCCAGCGCGCGACAACGCAATCCTCGTCTGCACGGCGATCGGCCAGAGCCACCATCGCCTCGACTTCCTGATCGGGCCGGGCCGCCCGCTCGATACCGAACGCTATTTCATCATCGCGATGGATGCGATCGGCAACGGCCTCACCACCTCGCCCAGCACCAGCGCCAGGCAACCCGCCGGTACGTTCCCGCGCTTCACCACCCGCGACATGGTCGCGTCGCAGCATACGGCGCTGACCCGGATGCTTGGCATCGAGCGCCTGCTCGCGGTCGTTGGCGCTTCGATGGGCGGGATGCAGGCGCTGCAATGGGCCGTGAGCTTCCCCGACATGATGCGCGCGATCGTGGCGATGACGCCGATGGCGCGAACCGCACCCTGGGCGGCGGTCGTGAACGAGACCTGTCGCTCGGCGCTGATGGCCGATCCGGCTTGGGACGGGCAGCGCTTCACCGCCGTGCCGACGGCGGGCTGGCGTGCATGGACAGGCATTCTGCGCATGCTCGCAGGGCGCAGCCCGCGTGCCCTCGCGGACGACTTTCCGGACGGCGCGGCCGCCCTGGCGCGCTATGAGGAGACCGTTGCCGACACGCTGGCGATGAACCTCGATCCGCTCGACTGGATCTACCAGAGCTATGCCTATGACGCGCATGACGTGGCTGCGGCGCCGCGCTTCGGCGGCGATCTGCGCGCGGCACTGGCGACGATCAAGGCGCGCACGTTGATCATCGCGGCCGATAGCGATCTCTATAATCCGGCCGACGCCGCGCGCGGCGCGGCGAAGCTGATCCGCGATGCGCGCTATGTCGAACTTGCGACGGCGCAGGGCCATCAGGCCGCCAGCGCAACTTCTAAAGCCGAGGTTGCAGAGATCGGCCGTGCGATCTCGTCCTTCTTTGCGATGCTCTAGCGACACGCACGCTTGCGCCGGCACCGCCGGACTTGGCGCATCGCAGGCGGCTAAAAATGCGGCATCTCTCAAGATTTCCGGTAGAACTCGGGCCTGGCGATACTGCTCGACCGCGTGTGCGACCAGAACCTCGATGACGCAGGCAATCTGGATCGCCAGCAACGCGCCGCCCAGGCCGAACAGACCTCCCGCGATGAGCAGAACGACGATGACTCAGACCGGGTGCAGCTTGATCCGTTCGCCGACGACTCCAGGATGCAAAAGGCCGTCTTCGACGATCTGCGAGACAGCATAGAGCCCGATCACGGCCGCGATCGGGCCGATGGTGCCTACATGCCGGGAAGCCATCGGCAGCAATACTTCGACGCTTACGACACTAACGAGACGGTGCCCGGCGAGGTGCAGCTGCTTGTCCGCGTGGCACGCTGACGCTCATGAACACCGCGCTTTGGCACCGGACGGCGCCGAACAGGAGCGCGGCGACGCGCATGGATTTGTACCTAGGTTATTCGCCATCCTGGCTGCCGACCTCCGACCGCAATACGTCCGACCCAGCGTGGCTGGCAAGCCTCAACCGGGAGCAGCGGATCATCATGCGCAGCTACCCTACTCAGTTCAGCCATGCCAAACCGCCGCCCGAGGACTATCCGCTGTTCCTCGACCGCGAGCCCGGTCGCGACCGCGACCATGTGCGCCTGCTGCACCGCAAGCGCACGACTGGATTGGAGCGCCTGCGCAACGCTTTGGAACAGAGCTGATCTCTTGCTACTGGCCGCGCTTCTGGCGGAGCGCCGCGTCCTTCTGCGGATCGACCCACCACGCGCCCGGCGCGAACCCCACCTTCGGATCGACGGGCGGGTGCGAGAAGCGGTCCCAGTAGGCGACCCAGCGCGCGTAGAGCCGGAAATGCGGCACCACGTAGTGCCCCCATAGCAGCACGCGGTCGAGGGCGTGCGTGCGCGCGACCAGCGTCTCGCGGTCCGGCGCCTGGATGATCAGCTCGATCAGCGCGTCGACAACCGGGTCCTTGATGCCGGGCAGGTTGCGCGTGCCGTTGGTATCGGCGGCTGCAGAGGACCAGTAGTCGCGCTGCTCGTTGCCCGGCGATTCCGACTGCGCTACCAGCCACAGGCTCATGTCGAAGTCGAACTCGTCTTCGCGGCGCTGGCTCTGCGCGGTGTCGACGGTGCGGATGCGCGCATCGATGCCCAGCCGCTTGAGGTTCTCCACGAACGGCAGCGTGATGCGCTCGAATTGCGGGTTGTCGAGCAGGATCTCGAACGACATCTGCTTGCCTTGCGCGTCGACCAGCTTCTGGTCGACAACGCGCCAGCCCGCCTCGCGGAGCAGCCGTGTGGCGATGCGCTGGTTCTCACGCCAGTTCCCCGTGCCGTCGGTCTTGGGCGGCGCGTATTCCTTGGTGAAGACTTCCGGCGGCAGCTTGTCCCGGAACTGCTCGAGCACGCGCAGCTCTTCGCCTTTGGGCAGACCGCGCGCCGACAGCTCGTCACGTCCGAAATAGCTGTCGATGCGCTTGTAGTAGCCGTAGAAGAGATTCTTGTTGGTCCACTCGAAGTCGAAAGCGTGGATGATCGCTTCGCGCACGCGGCGGTCCTGGAAGATCGGCCGGCGCGTGTTGAAAACCCAGCCCTGCATGACGCGGTCGTCCTCGTCCGGGATCTCCTCGCGCTTGATCAAGCCATTCGCCACCGCGGGAATGTCGTAGGCCGTTGCCCAGTTCTTCGCGGAGTTCTCCGCGCGGATATCGTACTGGCCGGCCTTGAAGGCCTCGAGCGAGACGGTCTGGTCGCGATAGTAGTCGTAACGGATCGTGTCGAAGTTATTGAGGCCGACATTGACTGGCAGGTTGGCGCCCCAGTAGTCCGGCACGCGGCGGAGCGTGATGAAGCGGCCCGCCTCGAAGGAATCGATCTTGTAGGCGGACGACCCGAGCGGCGGCTCCAGTGTCGTCTTCTCGAAGTCTTTTCCCTCCCAATAGTGCTTCGGCAGGATTGGCAGCTCGCCGATGATGCCGGGCAGCTCGCGATTCTCGCCGCCGGAGAAGGTGAACTTCACCTTGCGCTCGCCGACCTTCTCGGCCTTGGCGACGTTGGCGTAATAGGTGCGGAAGCGCGGGTGGCCCTTGGTCTTCAGGGTCTCGAGGGTCCAGATCACGTCCTCGGGCGTGATCGGTCTGCCGTCATGCCAGCGCGCCTGCGGCCGCAAGGTAAACAGGGCCCAGGAGCGGTCCTCCGGGATCTCGATCGTCTCGCAGATGAGGCAGTAGCTGGTCGACGGCTCCTGCGCGCCGCGCACCATCAGCGCATCGTAGATCGAGGTGGACCCTGCCGCCGGCACGCCGCGCAGGATGAAGCCATTGAGGCTGTCGTACGTATTGCCGACGGCCGCGAACTTGACGTCGCCGCCCTTAGGCGCCGCCGGGTTGACGTAGTCGTAGTGCTTGAAATCGGCCGGATACCTCACGTCGCCATGGATCGCGAAGGCATGCGACACGGTTGTCTTCTGCGCCGCCGTTTGTGCGAGCGCGGCGGGGGCGAACGTCAGGGCTAGGGCGAGGGCGGCAAGGCGCATGGCGGCTCCCAAGGGGTGTCGATCGAATATCGAGTCTGCGGGTACGGGCCCGCGCGGGCAAGAGGGGACCGGAGAATCGGGGCGCAATTTGGGCAGATGGCGTAGACGCGGGGTCCCCTTACCTGTGGTGGTCTTGCAAGCTATGCCATGTGCCATTCGGGGCACCCCTCTACGAATGCGCCGTGCCTAGGTGTGAGATTCGCCACACCCTGGCAGGAGCAACAGGTATATTGTAAGTCCAACATCATGCAGATGTGCGAAGGACGTTCGGCGGATTACTGCCGAACCGGGCCTGTCTTCACAGGAGGAGATCGATGATCAAGGGAGTATCGTGCGCTATCACCGCGGCGGCCGCATTGCTGGCAACTGCCCCCGCATTTTCCCAAGACGCCGCGGAGGAGCAATTCGGCAAGGTCCATTTCGCGACGTCGTGCAACGAGGTGGCGCAGCGGCGCTTCGACCGCGGCATGCGCTACCAGCATTCTTTCTGGTACCGGCCGGCCCGGCAGATCTTCGAGGAAACGCTCGCGGCCGATCCTGAATGTGCCATCGCGCACTGGGGTATCGCGCTCAGCCTGCTGGAGAACCCCCACTTCCCGGCACCTAAGGAGAACATGCAGCAGGGCCTCGCGGGACTCGAAAAGGCGAAGGCAATGGGCGCTAAGACGCAGCGCGAGCGCGACTATATCGACGCGCTGCACGTGCTCTACGCCGATCACGATAAGCTTCCTTTCGCTCAGCGCGTGCAGGCGCACCTCAAGGCGATGGAAGCTCTGGCTACGCGTTATCCTGACGATGATGAGGCCCAGATCGCCTATGCGATCATGCTGAACGTCGGCGCGTCGCCGAACGACAAGACCTATGCCAACCAGCTCAAAGGGGCGGCGATCCTTGAGCCGATTTTTCAGCGCCAGCCGCGGCATCCAGGCGTGGCGCACTATCTGATCCACCTCTACGACTACCCGCCCATCGCAGAGAAGGGATTGGGCGCGGCGAAGCGCTACGCCGAAATCGCCCCGGCGGCGCCGCATGCGCAGCACATGCCGTCGCACATCTTCACACGTGTCGGTTATTGGAAGGAATCGGCGGAGACGAATGCAAAGTCCGCGTCAGCAGCCAAGCAGGGCAAGGAGTTCCACGACCAGCTGCATGCGATGGACTACCAGGTGTACGCCTATCTGCAGCTGGCGCGGGACAAGCAAGCGCGCGACTTGGTGGACGAGATGATCACGGTCACGGGCTACAATCCCGCCGTCCGCACCGGGCCGTTCGCGGTTGCAGCCAGCCAAGCCCGCTACATGGTCGAGCGCGGCGACTGGAAGGGCGCTGCCGCCCTCGAAGTGCAGCCGAGCCGCTTCGCCTATGTCGATGCGATCACGCACTTCGCGCGGGCGCTGGGCGCGGCCCGCTCCGGCAATCCTGACGCGGCCAAGGCCGACATGGCACGGCTGGCCGAGCTGCGTGACCGGCTGCGCGAGCAGAAGGACGTCTACTGGTCCGAGCAGGTCGATATCCAGTGGCATGTCGCCTCGGCCTGGGTGCTCCACGCCGAGGAGAAGCACGACGAAGCGCTCCGGACATTGAGCGCCGCCGCCGATGCGGAGGACAAGACGGAAAAGTCGATCGTGACGCCAGGGCCGCTCGCGCCGGCACGCGAGCTCTACGGCTCCATGCTGCTCGAGCGCGGCATGGTGAAGGAAGCGCTCACGGCGTTCGAAACGACGCTGGGCAAGGAGCCGAACCGCCTCGGCGCCACGATCGGCGCCGCGAAGGCAGCCGAGAAGGCAGGCGATGCGGCGAAGGCGAAACAGTACTACGCCAAGGCCGTCACTCTTACGGAAGGGTCGGACACGAGCCGCAAGGAGATCGCTGACGCGCGCGCCTTTGTAGCGAAGAACTAGACGCTGGGTGGCGGTGACAGCGATGAGCCGGCTGGTCGTTGTCATCGCCACGCTCGCCATTGGCGGCGTCGTGGGCGCGCTGATGCTGCGTGCGCCGTCGTACGACGCCAGCCGTGCGGCGACGGACGCGATCCGTCCGGCCTGGACCGAGGTGCAATGGCCCTTCTCCGCCGACCCGTGGGGCAGGGGCAGAGCCTTCCGCTGCGCCACCGCGGATTGCGGCGCGGAGATCAATCTTTACGTCCGGCCGAAGCTCGGTTTCTGCAACTGCACGACCGGCATCGCCGACGACGAGGATCTCGATCGCATGGGAGATCTTTATCTCATCGGCGATGTTTCACCGCTCGGGGCCGGCCGGCCGATCAGTGTTGCCTGGATGAAAGGCCGCAGCCGCGCCTATGC
>DATAAP010000188.1:0-9490 GCA_036260035.1 Alphaproteobacteria bacterium
GTTCGCCGCCGCGCGCGCCTTCCTCGGCCGCATCCACCAGCCGGTGCTGGCGATCCCTGGCAATCACGACATTCCGCTCCACAATCTTCTTGAGCGCTGGCTGCGGCCGCATGCGCGGTTCTCGGCGTTTATCGGCCCAGACTGCTGCCCACGCTATGCCGACGCGGAGATCGCCGTGGTCGGCCTCAACACCGCTTCGCGCCGGCTCGACCGTGGCGGCGGACGTGCCACGCGCGCGCATATCGATGCCATCCATGAAGGATTCGACGACCTGCCAGCCTCGCTCTTCCGCGTGCTGGTGACGCATCATCCGCTGCTTGATCCGACCGACGGATCCGAGATCGCGGCCACGCGTGATGCGGGGCCGGTGCTCGACGCGATCGCCGGCGCCGGCGTTGCCCTGCTGCTCGCGGGCCATCACCACCGGCCTTTCAGCGCTGAAGGCACGATCGACTATCTCAACGTCAAGCGCTCGCTGCTGATCGTGCTGGCCGGGACCGCGGTGTCGACGCGTCTGCGTGGCGGTTCGAACAGTTTCAATCTCGTCGCAATCGACGGGACGCGCGTCGACTGCACCCCTTATGCCTGGGAATCGGGCGGATTCCGGGCCGAAGCGGCCGTGCGCTTCGAATTGACCGAGGGACGCTGGAAGACACTGACGCCCATCGCGACGCATAGAGGGACCGGCCGTCGGGATTTTTGACGCTCAGGCCCGATAGACTGCGCGATCCTGCGTAACTCCTTGACTACGGGTTCGCTACCCAAGCCCGGCGCGCTGATTGCTCGCCGATTGCCGACCGCCGCGCGGTTAGGCCTTAGTTGGCGTGGACAAGGAGGTACCATGCAAAAGAAATCCGAGTCCCGCTGGCCGAACGCCGGGCGTTCCTGAAGCGGCCGGCGTCGCGGCGGCGCCTGCTCCGGCGGCGGCCCTGCTTCTCTCACGCAAAGGCGCAAACCGCTCCTAGCTCGTCCGGCGGAATTATCTTGGACGACGTCTCAGGGTAATCGATTGCGCCGCCAGAGGCGGCGCGATCTCACTTGGCCTGCATCTCGGCGATAGCAGAGATGCAGTGCTGCGTCATATCGATGCGGATGGTTGGCGTGTGGCGCCCGAGCAGGTAGGCGCCGGCATAGGTGCCAAGACGCGGCGCGAGTAAATAGCTGTCCGCGCCGGCCGCAATGCGGTCCTGTCCGGGCCGGAGCTGCAGCGCGTTGTTCTTGTCCATCTCCGCGCGGATGCGCACACGCAGCGCGTGCAGAAGGGCATCGTCGCGGCGGTCCGCACGCGCCAACGTCGCGGCGCTCGCCGCCAGCCCCTCGACCAGCCCGCACGTGTTCGCCGGCGAATCCGCCGGAGGCCCGTTCGCGAGGGCCAGCCGTGCCTGCCTTTCGGCAAATTCGACGAAGCGTCGGTCCCTACTTGCAAGGAAGCGCCGCACGGCCGCCATCGCGCCCCAGTGGAAGAAGCCATTGTTGTACTCGTCGCCATAAGTCGCGATCATGTGATCGTCGAGGCTGCGAATCTCCTCGGCCGACACGCTGCCGTTGGGGAACGTCTCAGCAAATACTGTGAACGCGAGCCACGCTTCGCCATTGGCATACGGGCTTTCGTCGAGCGAGGCAGGGTATTCGCGGAAGCCGCCGCCCGGGATGCGCAGCGCGCCGAGACCATTCCGCCATCGCTCGCGCAGCGGCGCGAAACGGGCATCCCCCGCGGCGCGGAAGTAATGCAGCTCCGCCAGCAGCGCCAACGCGGTCGTGCCAGCCCATGCCGCCGCATAACCCTGTTCATAGGCGACCAGTGCGCCGTCACCTGACGGCACATAGAGGAGGCCGAGCTCATCCAGCGTGTTTCTCAGCCGCGCGCGCAGGAACGGCAGCGAGAGCGTGCCGATCGACTCGACCGCGCGCTGCGCCGTCGACTTACCGACCGGCAGGGATAGTGCGCCCAACGCTTCAATGAATTTTGCCAGCGGTTGGCGAACGCGCTCGTCCTTGGTCTGCTCGTAGTATTTGGCGATGCCATAGGCCGTGCCGGCCTGGCGCGCGATGAAGGCCGATTTCTCGCGGCTCGTGATGCCGCTGCCGAGGCCCGTGCCGGCGAAGAAATCCATGTCGAACTCGAGCAGGCCGGTCGGCAGCTGCGATCGGATGAGCTGCTCCACCCCCGCCCGTTGCGCCGCGAGATCGTCCGCAGCATGCGCGGAACTCATGGCTGCAATCGCGATGAGGAGCGCGAGCGCCGGGGCTCGCTCCAAAGCGCGTCGCAAGCTCAACCCGTGTCTTTCCCCCATCGCGCCACCCCCCAGCGGCGTGGAGCCGGCGAAGGCGCGTCAGAACCGCTTCAGCAGGCGATCGATGTAGTCGCGCTCGATATTCGGGCGGAAGCGCTCGCCGGCGCGGCGCAGCAGCTCGTCGAGGATCTCGCGCGAACGCTGCAGATCCGCTTCCTCGGGGATCTTGACGTCGCGGCCGTCGAGCCCGCCGAGGCCGTTAAGCGGCCGCCCGGCCGGATCGCGGTTCTGGGTCATGTGCGGGTCGCTCTCCGGCGCCTCGCCTTCGCCCTGGCCCTCACCCATCTGCTGCATCATCTGCTGCATCATTTCGCGGGCGCCGGCACGGAGCTGCTCCATCGCGTCCATCTGCGGCCGCAGCGCCTGGCCTGGCGCGTTGCGGTTGAGCGCGTCCATAGCATCGCGCATCGCGCGCTCCGCCTCGCTGAAGCCGCCCGGCACATTGCCCATCATCTCGGCAAGGCCGCGCATGAAATCGCCAAGCATGCGGCGCAATGCGTCCTGTTCGGCGCCGTCGCCTTCGCCCTCGCCGGGCTGATCGCCTTGCTGGCCTTGCTGGCCTTGCTGTCCCTGCTGGCCGCGCTGGCCCGGCTGGCGCATGCCCGGCCGGCCCTGCTGGCTGCGGCGGAAGGTGCGGTCGGTGAGCTGCTGCTGGCGCTGCATCAGCTCCTGCAGGCCGCGCATCATCTGCTGCGCCTGGCCGTCGCCCTGCTGCTGGCCTTGCATCTGCTGGCCCATGCGCAGGTTCTCGAGCATCTCCTGCAGCCGCGCCAGCATCTCGCGCGCCGCGTCCTTGGCGCCGGTACGCGCCATCTGGCGCGCCTGATCGAGCATTTTCTGCAGGTCGCGCCGCTCGACGCGCATGGCGTTGCGGTCCATCGGCTGCTGCTGCATCTCGCCGGGGTTGCGCCGCGCCTGCTCGACCATGGCCTCGAGATAGCGGTCGATCGCCTGCTGCAGCTCCTGCATCAGCTTCTCGATCTCGGCGTCGGGCGCGTTGTTGGCGAGCGCCTCCTGCAGCTTCTGCTGGATCGCGCGCAGATCGCGCTCCGCCATGGACAGCTTGCCGTCCTCGATCCGCAGCGCCGTGTCCCACAGCAGCTGCTGCACCGCCTCGCGGCCTTGCGGCGTCGCCTCGCGGACGGTGCGCACCGAGGCGGTCTTCAGCGCCAGATAGACCACCACGTCGTCATAGAACTGCGACGGGATGGAGGCGATCGCGGCGAGCGCGCGCGCAACGACCATGCGTTGATTGGGGTCAGCGACCAGCGCGCGCCGCTGCTCGATAATCGCGCGCGCGACGGGGTGCTGGAACACGCGCTCAGGCATCACCATCGCGAACTCTTCCGACACACCCTCCTGATTGGCGGCGTCGGTCGCCTTGAGCGTGACCTTCACGGGCAGTCCGGCCCAGGGATGCGCGGTGAGATCGTGATAGCTGGAGGCCTTGGCTTCCTTCAGGCGCTGGCCGGGCAGCGGCAGGGCAATGTCGATCTGCTCGTCCGGCACGCCGGCCGGGCGTTCGGCGCGTCGGATGGCCGCGGCCACCGTGGCGAGGCCGTAATCGTCCGTGGCGTCGTAGTCGAGCTTGAGGGCGGCGCGTCGCGTCCGCGATGGCGCAGTGCCGAACTCGATCTTCGGCGGGTTGTCGGGAACCACTTTCATTGCCCAGCTACCGAGCGGCTTGCCGTCCTGCTCGACGACGAGCTTCGTGCCCGAGCCGATCGTGCTCGACACGCGATAGGACTTGTTGTCGACCGCCGAGAATGGGGTGGCCTGGCGGTCGATCTGGAGCTTGGGCGTACTGTGGCCGCCGGAGACCTGCGCCAGCAGCACGCTGCCGGTCGGCACCGCGATCTCGGTGGGCGCACCCGGCTCGCTCCGCGGCAGCAGCGGCGCCAAACCGGTATAGGCTGGAGGCGTGATCCACAGGTCGAGAACGCCGGCCGGAATGGCGGCGACAGCCGAGCCCGGCGTCACCGCACGCACCAGCCGGTTGCCGGCGTCCTGTCCGGCGACGCCGAGGCCGACGACGACAATCAGCAGGAGGGCGGCACGCAGCGCCCAGGGATCGCGGACAGGCAGGCCGGGCCGCGGCCAGCCGGCTCGCACGGTCTTGAGTGCCGCGCGGACGCGCGCGCGATGGGCGCGCCACAAGAACTCGGCGGCGCCGTCGTTCGATCCGCCCGCAATATTGTCCCGCAAGGTCGTGAGCGGGCGGTGCTTCATGCCGCTCGCCTGCTCCAGCCGGCGGCGGCCGGCGGCTTCATCCGGCAGCGCGAAGGCGCGCCGGGCGCGGTACAGAGACCAGGCAAGCGCGCCCGCGAAGCCGAGCAGGACGGCTGCATGGAGCCAGCTCGGCAGGTAGGGCAAAAGATCGAAGAAGCTGATGGCGCCGAACACGCCGATAACGGCCACGCTGGGCCACAGCGCCGGCCACAGCGTCTCCCAACCCAGCGCTGCCCGGGCGAGCCAAAGGCGCCGCTCGAGCGGGTCTTTCCCGGTTACGGATGCCGCTTGCCGCGGCTGCGATTCGCTCATCTCGCCTCGTCGGCTCGCGGGACGGACCACCCCGTCCCGAACGGTGGACTCACTACGCCTCCACCTTGATTCAACGCCATAATCTGGCGCGGCCGGTGCGGGTTTCTAAGCCCCGCTCACGCGTCCTCAAAGGTCCCACGCGACAGTCTGCCAGACCTCAACCTCGCCGGTCCACCCTGCCGGAGATCGGTTAAGCAACGGGATCAAACTTTCGCGAGTTCCAGCCATGGCGGCAGCCGATCGGCGGCGACCAGGGCCTCAATGCTCTCGCGCGGCCGGATGACGGCCGCCTCGGCGCCATTCACCATGATCTCCGGCGCCAGCGGGCGCGAGTTGTAGGTAGAGCCCATCACCGCGCCATAGGCGCCAGCGCCGCCCACCACGATCAGATCGCCGGCCGCAAGCGGCGGCAGGGCGCGGTCGAGCGCCAGGTAGTCGCCGCTCTCGCAGACGGGCCCGACCACGTCGACCGCACTGAGCGGGGCGCCGTGGGCCGGCTCCGTCACCAGGCGGATCGGCATCCACGCCTCGTAGAGCGTGGGACGGATCAGGTCGTTCATCGCCGCGTCGACGATTGCGAAGCGCTTGGTGATGCCTTCCTTCATATATGTCACGCGCGCGAGCAGAATGCCCGCATCGGCGACGAGGAAACGTCCAGGCTCGAGGATGATGTCGAGGTCGAGCCCGCGGACGGCATCGCGCACCGCCTCGGTATAGGCGGCGAGATCGGGCCCAGCGCCGTTGCCGTAGGAGACGCCGAGCCCGCCGCCGAAATCGATGCGCCGTAAGGCATGACCGCGCGCGGTCAGGGAGCGGGCGAGTTCGGCGAGCCGCGCGAAAGCGGCGTGGAATGGCGCAATCGAGGTGAGCTGCGAGCCGATATGCAGGCCCACCGCCTCCAAGGCGATGCCGGGCAGGCGCGAAGCGAGCTCGGCGATCTCGGGCGCGCGCGCGATCTCGATGCCGAACTTGTTCTCACTCTTGCCTGTGGTGATCTTCGCATGCGTCTGCGCATCGACGTCCGGGTTGACGCGCAGGCATATCGATGCCGTGCGGCCGCGCGCCTGCGCGACACGTGAGAGCACGCGCAGCTCCGGCTCCGATTCGACGTTGAACTGCAGGATGCCCGCATCGAGCGCCAGCGCCATCTCAGCCTCGGTCTTGCCGACGCCGGCGAAGACAATCTTGCGCGCCGGCACGCCCGCAGCCAGCGCCCGCTTCAGTTCGCCCGCCGAGACGATGTCGGCGCCGGCGCCGAGCCGCGCAAAGGTAGCGATGACGGCCTGGTTGCTGTTGGCCTTTAGTGCGTAGCAGATCGTCACCGGCAAGCCGGACAGCGCCGCCGCGAAATCGCGGTAGCGCTGTGTCAGCGCAGCGTTCGAATAGACGTAGGCCGGCGTGCCGTGGCGCGCCGCGATCTCGGGCAGCGGCACGTCCTCGGCATGCAGGACGCCGTTCTTGTAGTGGAAAGCGCTCATCAGTATCCCCGCGTCGGGTAGCGCCGCGGAGCCTTCGGGTCGGCATCCTCGGGCGGTTCGGGCAGTCCCTTGCGGCCGCAGGCGGCGAGCGGCAGGGCAGCCGCGATCAAGGCAAGCAGAGCCTGTCGACGCGTCATAAGAACCTCTTTCGCGCGGCCGCGATGGCCTTGCGCACATTGACGGGTGCCGTGCCGCCGAAGCTGGTGCGGCTGGCGACGGAATTGTCGACGCCGAGCACATCGAAGACCTCGCGCGAGATGCGCTTTTCGATGCGCTGCATCTCGGCAAGCGGCAGCTCCTCGAGAGCAACCCCTTGTTCCTCGGCGACTCGCACAATACGGCCGGTAACATGATGCGCCTCGCGGAAGGGCAAGCCGAGCTTCCGCACCAGCCAGTCGGCGAGGTCGGTTGCCGTGGCATAGCCCGCACCTGCGGCGTGCCGCATCGCGTCCGCATTGACGGTGAGATCGTCGATCATGCCGGCGGTCGCGGCGAGGGCGAGGGTGACGGCGTCCGCCGCCTCGAACACCTTCGCCTTGTCCTCCTGCATGTCTTTGGCGTAGGTGAGCGGCAGTCCTTTCATCACCATGGTGAGCCCAACCAGCGCGCCGGTCAGCGCGCCTGTTTTGGCGCGCACGAGTTCCGCCGCGTCCGGATTGCGCTTCTGCGGCATGATCGAGCTGCCGGTGGAGAAGGAGTCCGACAGGCGCACGAAACCGAATTGCGGCGTCGTCCACAGCACCAGCTCCTCCGCAAGCCGCGACAGATGCATGCCGGCGGTCGACAGTGCGGAGAGGAATTCCAGCGCGAAGTCGCGGTCGGAGACGCCGTCGAGCGAGTTCGCGGTGGGCCGGCCGAAGCCGAGCGCCCTGGCCGTCGCCTCGCGGTCGATCGGGAACGAGGTGCCGGCGAGCGCCGCGCTGCCGAGCGGCGATTCATTGAGCCGCGCGCGGCAGTCGGCGAGGCGGCCACGATCGCGCCCGACCATCTCGACATAGGCGAGCAGATGATGGCCGAACGTCACCGGCTGTGCGGGCTGCAGATGCGTGAAGCCAGGCATGATGGTCGCGGCATGCGCGTCGGCCTTGTCGATCAGCGCACGCTGCACCTCCTTCATCTGCGCATCGAGCGCGTCGATCGTGTTGCGCACCCACAGCCGGAAGTCGGTCGCGACCTGGTCGTTGCGCGAGCGCGCCGTGTGCAGCCGGCCAGCGGCGGGGCCGATCAGCTCCGCCAGCCGCGCCTCGACATTCATGTGGATGTCCTCGTGCTCCGTGCGGAACACGAACTCGCCGGCTTCGATCTCGGCGAGGATGCGGTCGAGCCCGTCTTGGATCGCCTTGCCGTCCTCGGCGTCGATGATGCGCTGCTGGACCAGCATGGCGGCGTGCGCCTTCGAGCCGGCAATGTCCTCGGCATAGAGCCGCTTGTCGACGTCGATCGAGGCGTTGATCTCGCTCATGACAGCAGCCGGGCCGGCGGCATAGCGCCCGCCCCACAGGGCGTTGGCGGGCTTGGACTTTTTCTCCACTGTCTTGGTCGGGCTCGACATCGTCATTGCGCGCGTTTATGGCCCAGTCGTTATAAAGACCGGCCTTACCCTTCGACAAGCGAAGGCTGGCCCTAAATGAGAGACGTTAACGACGGCGGATCGGCTATGAAGCGGTTCTTCAGACGACGGGTGCTGGTTGGCGGCTCGGTCGGCGCGGCGGTGATCGCCGCGATTCTGCTTGCCACCGGCTGGTGGCGCACGCCGGCGCCGGGTTTACCCGAATTCCGCGGTGCGATCGGCCCGTTCGTGACGCATGCTGCGCCAGCACCCGTTCCGCCGCTCGCATTTGCCGATGCGACGGGCAGGAGCGTCAGCCTCGATGATTTCAAAGGCAAGCTCGTGCTGCTGAACCTGTGGGCCACGTGGTGCGGCCCTTGCGTTGAGGAGATGCCGTCGCTCGACCGCCTCCAGGCGAAGCTGGGGAGCGCCGATTTCGCCGTGCTGGCGCTGGCAATGGACAAGCAGGGCCGCGCACTGGTGGAACCGTTTCTCGCCAAGCTTGGCGTGACGAATCTGCCGATGTATCTCGATCCCAGCGGTGCCGCGATCCGCGCCCTCAAGGCGCGCGGCCTGCCGACCACGCTCCTCATAGATCGCGAAGGCCGCGAGATAGGCCGTCTCGAAGGTGCGGCGGCTTGGGATTCGGAAGCTGCGGCCGCCTTCCTGCGGTTCCACCGCGACGGCGGCTCAAAGCGGTCGTAGAGGTGTTGATCGCTGCTCGGCCTGGAAGGGCGATGGATCTGGAGGTCGGCGCGGGGCGAGTCTCAATGCGGGCGTGCGATCTTTACGTGATCCCCGCCGGCGTGCCGCACCGTGTCCTGCCGGGAAGCGCTGGCCTGCTCCTGCTCGTCGACCGCTGAGCGCTAGCGCGTCGGCACCGGCTTCTCGCCGGAATAGTCGTAGAAGCCGCGCTTGACCTTGCGTCCAAGCCAGCCCGCCTCGACGTATTTCACGAGCAGCGGGCAGGGGCGGTATTTCGAGTCGGCGAGGCCGTCATGGAGCACCTGCATTACGGCGAGGCAGGTGTCGAGGCCGATGAAGTCCGCGAGCTCCAGCGGGCCCATCGGATGGTTGGCGCCGAGCTTCATCGCCGTGTCGATCGACTCGACGTTGCCCACGCCCTCGTACAGCGTGTAGACCGCCTCGTTGATCATCGGCAGCAGGATGCGGTTGACGATGAAGGCCGGGAAATCCTCGGCCATCGCAGGGGTCTTGCCGAGCTTCAGCGTCAGATCCTTGACGGTGGCGAAGGTGTCCTCGGCGGTGGCGATGCCGCGGATCAGCTCGACCAGCTGCATCACCGGCACCGGGTTCATGAAGTGCATGCCGATGAACTTCGCCGGCCGGTCGGTGGCGGCGGCGAGGCGGGTGATCGAGATGGACGAGGTGTTGGTGGCGATCACCGCATCGGACTTCAGGTTGGGCGAGAGCGTCTGGAAGATCTTGCGCTTGACCTCCTCGTTCTCGGTCGCCGCCTCGATGACGAGGTCGCAGTCGGCGAAGGCCTCGTAGGTCGGCGCCGGCTTGATGCGGGCGAGGGCTCCTTGGCGCTGCTCCTCGGTGAGCGTGCCCTTGGCGACCTGGCGGGCCATGTTGCCGTTGATGGTGGCGAGGCCCGCGTTGAT
>DATAAP010000189.1:0-3804 GCA_036260035.1 Alphaproteobacteria bacterium
GGGTGATCCACGCGATCGTCGCGCCGAGCGGGCGCAGCGCGGCGGCCAGGCTGTTGATCGCAGGGACGATGTCGCGGGCCGCCGGCACCTCCGCCGGGGCGCCGCGCGCGACGAAGGTCGCCTGCATGTCGATGACGAGCAGGGCCGTCCGGCGCGGCTGGAAGCTATCGAAGAGGTGCAGGCGTCCGCGCCGCGCCAGCACCCGCTCAACGATCTCCTGCCGAATTGTCGCGCGATGCGTCATCGTTCCGGTGTCACAATTTGGCCCTGCCGCGGGCACAGGATGCTTGCCTCGGAGCGGAACCATAATCCGGGAAATCGCGCTCTACAAAGAATGGCGCTAAGGAGAGGGGATGGGAGCGCAGGGCATCCAGGAACTCACTGTCGTGACCTACAACGTCCATTCCAGCGTCGGCCGGGACCGCATCTGCAATCCCGACCGCATTCTGCGCGTGGTGGCCGAGATCAACCCCGACATTATCGCGTTCCAGGAGGTCAGCCACCGCCACATCGAGGGCACGGACGGCGACCAGTTCGCGTATTTCCGCGAACGCACGGGCATGCATGCGGTTGCGGGGCTCAACCTGCTGTACGACCGCCGCCGCTTCGGCAATGCGCTGTTCAGCCGCTGGCCGATAACGGCGTGCCGCCGCATCGACCTCAGCGTCTATGGGCGCGAGCCGCGCGGCGCCATCGATGCGGATGTAGACGTTCACGGCCATCGTCTTCGCATCATCGCCACGCATCTCGGGCTCGGTCCCGGCGAGCGTCGCCGCCAGGTTGAGCGCCTCGCGCATGCCCTGCATGAGGGCAGCGAGCTCCCGACTGTGATCCTAGGCGACTTCAACATCTTCGGTCGGGAGCGCAAGCTGCTTCACCGACTCGGCGCGCCGATCGCCCGCAAGGACTGCCCGGCGAGCTTTCCGGCGCGGATGCCGCTGCTTGGCCTCGACCGGATCTGGACGCGGCCCGGCTTGCTGCTGCATAGCCTGGCCGCGCATCGCAGCGCTCTCGCAGCGGTTGCATCCGATCATTTGCCCGTTGTCGCGAAAGTCGCACTGCGGCTGGCGGCAGCAGCAGCCGTCGAGGAGTTGCCGCGCCGTCGTGCCTCGGCCTAGAACGACAAGACCTGCCGCAGATAGGCGAAGTTGATCGGCTCGATCGGGTCGAGAATCGCCGTGCCGGCGATCGGTTCATCGTCGCCTTCCTGCACGTCGATTCTGCATGGACAGAGGCCGCGGGGACCGCGCTCGATCGATTCGATCGCGCCGCGCACAGAACCCTTCGCGGCAATCGCCTCCGAAAGGGTCTCCACATCGGTGCCAAGGTGCTCTGCCAGAAGACGGTTACGCAGCGTCGTAACGGCCGCGCGCTCGTCGCCGCGCGTCGCTTCGATCGCGATGTCGCATTCCGAGTCGACGCCCATCGACCGGTTGTTCAGGTTGGACGAACCGATGCGGACGAAACGGTTGTCGACGATGATGAGCTTCGAGTGGATGCCAATCGGGACGCTGCCTCCGTCCGGGCTGGGCACGATCGCGTAATAGGCGCGGAACCGGTCGTAGCGATCCGCAGCTTTGAGGCGCCGGAACAGCCGTTCACGATTGCTGCCCATCGCGAACTGCTCGACCAGCCCCTCCGATTCCTTCGTGACCACGACGATGACCTCGGGCCCGTCGGGCTCTTCCAGCCGCGCCGCGAGCACGTCACCGACGGATTGCGCCGTGAAATACTGCGTCTCGAGATAGATCGTGTTCCGCGCCGCGCGCAGCGCATCGATGTTAAGGGCTTCCACCTCTCTTACGCCGGGATCGTCGCCGTAGGGCGCGCGCGTGCGCGCAATCGCCACACGCGTATCGCAGACCACGGGAACAAGCGCCTCGGGCCACGGCGTGCTCGTCGGCGGCGCCGGCTCAATCTGCGCATTCGCTGCGGCCCGCCAGCGATTGCGCATGAGGAGGCTGATCGCGCGCGCGGCCTCGCCCTCCACGGCCATCTGCAGATCGTGCACAGGCAAATAGGGCTTGCCGTCATACTCGAGGCGGCGCGGGTCCATCAAATCGTGCGCCGGCGTGTCCCAGCGCTCCGCGGTCAGGTCGATGCCGCCGAGGAAGACGAGCGAGTCGTCGATGCAAACGATCTTCTCGTGATGCGACGAGCCGAGCGGATGCGCATCGTCGAACGCGAAATCGACGCGCGGCAGCGGCGCATGCCAGGGCTCGCTTAACGAGACGGCCGGCTGGTGGTTGGCGCCGTAGAAGGTCGAGAAGCCCCAGATCAGGATGCGCACGCGCAGGGACGGGCGCGCCTCGGTAAGTGCGGCGAGCAGCGCGCCGATGGACTCGTCAGGCCGGTTGATCGGGTCGAGACGGATATTAGGGTCGAAATCCCATCCGGAGATCAGTACGGAACTCTGTGCGTTGAGCAGCGCGTCGCGCAGCGCCAGAAAGTAGTCGGCCCCGTCGATCAGGAATGCGACACGCGACGCGTCGCACACCTGCCAGCAGTTCCTCCCGGGCTTCAGGACGTGCAGCGTCTCCGCATCGCCTTCGACGTGAGGGTCGACACGTGCTTGAATCGATCTGCGTCGGATCGCGGCATCGCTCATGACTCGCTAGAACAAACGAATTCGCGTAGCTGCAGTTCCGGTCCAGCTTGGCGGAACCGGGGATCACACACACCGTTAGCGGGGAATGAAGCTAAGACGTGTGGCGCCTTGGATCACGCTCGCGGTTTCCGCGGTGATCCTGCTAATGCTTGTGCGCGCCTTGCGGAAATACGATTTCGCCGAGGTCATGCAGAGCGTGCGCGCGGTCGAAGCCGCTCGCCTGGCGCTGGCCATCGCATTCGCAGCGGGCAGCTATGCGACCCTCACATTGTTCGACACATTGGCGGTCCGCTACGTGCACCATGCCCTGCCGTATCGCCGCACGGCGCTCGCGTCCTTCACGGCGCTGTCGATCGGTCACACGGTGGGCTTCGCCGCCCTGAGCAGTGGTGCGGTGCGTTATCGCTTCTACTCGCGCTGGGGTCTTTCGGCGCAGGAGATCGGGAAGATCATTGTCTTCTGCGGCCTGACGGTCGGCCTCGGATTGTTGACCTTGGCTGGAATGGCCTGGGCCTTTCGGCCCGACGTTGCCTCCGCATTGACAGGTCTACCGGTGTTCGTTGCCCGGGCTATAGGTGTTGGATGCCTGCTGCTGTCGGCCGGATGGCTCGTGCTCGCTGCGGTCGCTCGTCGTCCTCTACGGATCAAGCGGTGGCGAATCGAAATGCCGAGCTTGCCGTTCGCGGCGGCGCAGATCGTCGTTGGCACTCTGAACTTCGGCCTGGTCGCGGCCGCGCTGTATCATTGCATTCGGTCCGCGGCGGATGCCCGCTACATCGAGGTTGCCGCCGGGTATGTCATCGCCAACTCGGCGGCGATCGCGAGCCATGTTCCTGGCGGGCTCGGCGTCATCGAAGGGGTGGTGATGTATCTGCTGCCACATGCCAACCTGCTCAGCGCCGTCATCCTCTTCCGCGCGGTGTACTATCTGCTGCCGCTGCCCTTTGGGCTGCTCTGCCTTCTTGCTTCGGAGGTCCATTACCGCGCACGAGAGGCCCGGCAGGCCAAGCACAAGGCGGAACATCTGGGCACCGCGGCGGTGCCCGTTCAGCGATAGGACGCCACGCGGCATTCGCCTAGCCGTTGCCGCAATCCTCTGCTAAAGACCCGCCGTGGCAAGGATTTTGCGTCGGTCGGAGATCGGCCGCGCCGAACCGTCCTTCAGCGGTCGGCGCAGTGCGAATGGGGGGCTCCGG
>DATAAP010000190.1:0-3536 GCA_036260035.1 Alphaproteobacteria bacterium
CGCGGCCGGCCTCGTCCCGGCCGCGATTGGCTCCGATACCGGAGGCTCCGTCCGCATTCCCGCCGCGCTGAACGGGATCACCGGCCTAAAGACGACGTTCGGGCTGATCAGCCTGTACGGAACCGTGCCGCTCTCGACCACCCTCGACACGATCGGGCCGATGACGCGCACCGCCGCGGATGCCGCCCTGCTCACCGCGGCAATGGCGGGCCCGGACCGCAACGACCCGAACACGCTCACGGCCCCTTCCCTCGATTTCGGCGATCTCTCCGCGCCCGCCGACATACGCGGACTGCGTGTCGCCGTGCTGACGGCCACGCAGTTCCCGCTGACGCTCCATGCCGACGTTGCGAAAGTTTGGACCAACACCGTCGACACGCTGCGGGGTCTCGGCGCGATCGTCGAGGAAGTAAAGGCGCCGATCGACTTCAACGAGTTGATGCTACGCAACGGCCGGCTGATCGCCGCCGAAGCCTATGCCTTGCACCGCGCCTATATCGAGGATCAGTCCCTCCCGATCGGTCCGCACGTGCGCGCGCGCGTTCTCAACGGCAAGGCGATCACTGCGGCCGACTACATCGCCGCACGTACCGATCAGCGCCACAGCGCTGGCGCGTTCGCCGCATGGATGCGCGACTGGGATGCCCTGCTCACGCCCGTGAATCCGGTGCCACCGCCGCGGCTGGAGGAAGTGGACGAGAGCGCCACGCCGCTCGCGGCATTCACGCGCGCGGGCAATTATCTTGGCGCCTGCGGCCTGTCGCTGCCAGCCGGGTTCTCGACTGATGGCCTGCCGATCGGCGTGCAGCTTCTCGGCGCGCCGTTCACCGAGCCGACGCTGATCCGCATCGGCCGCGCCTTCCAGGCTGCGACGGACTGGCATAAGCGCGAGCCGGATCTTTCCAGGTTCGAAGAGTCCTAGCCTCGCCGCTGACGGAAAAGCGGCACGCACCGGCAGAGCCAATGAAATCAAGCAAGGTGGAGATCCTCGAAAAGGCGGCCGAGTGCTTCATGGAACAGGGATTCCACGCGACCAGCATCGACGACGTCGCGCGCAGGCTTGGCTCAACCAAAGGCCGGATCTACCACCACTACGCCTCTAAGACCGACCTCTTCTTCGACGTTCATCGCGAGGGTATGAGGCGTCTCTTTGCGGCAGTCGAACCGGCGCGGCAGGCGAAGGGAGACGCCCTTTCGGTACTGGTCGAAATGCTGCGCGCGCACGCGCGCGCCATGCTCGACAACCACGTCTTCGAAAGCGTCGTCGCTCAGGGCGTCCAGCTCCACCGTTTCGGCGCCACGACGCCGGGCCAGAGGCAGGTGCTGGACGAGCTGATCGCGAGCCGCGACGCGTTCGAGGCGCTCTTCAAACGGCAAGCGGCCGCGGCCCAATCCGAAGGGCATCTTGCGGGGCTCGACGTCTCGGTCGCTGTGAAGACGATGCTCGGCGCGCTGCAATGGTCCGTCATCTGGTATCGCCCCGAGCGCGACAAGGGTCGCAACGCCCGGCGCATCCTTGCCGATCGCATGGTGGCAGCGATCGTCGACGGGCTGAAGAAGCGCCGCTGACCGAGGCGCGATCCGCTGCCGTCGGTCGGCAGCGGCTTGCGAATCCAACCTACTGGGTAGTATGTTTTCCCCGGCGCACGATGGGCAGGCGCGTGGGAGGTCCGGTTTGCGCGTTCTGATCACAGGTGCAGGCGGCTTCATCGGCAGGAAACTGACCGAGGCCTTGCTCGCCGAAGGCAACCTCGCTGGTTCGAACGGCAAGGCATCGGCCGTCTCGAAGCTCGTCTTGGTGGACCGGGTCGCCGTCGCGCCACCCCGGTCGGTATCGGTCGGCATCGAGGTCGTAGCCGGCGATCTAGCCGAGGCAGGCTTCGCCGAACGCCTGGCGGGGCAGCACTTCGACAGCGTTTTCTATTTGGCCGCGACGCTGACGCACGAGGCGGAGCGCGATCCGGTCGGAGCCTATGCGACCAATGTCGAGCCGCTGCGCCGGTTCATCGACACCGTTTCGGGCCCCGCTCCGCGCCTGGTCTTCACAAGCTCGATCGCCGTATTCGGCGGAGCCTTACCCGCGACAGTCGGCGACGACCCGAAGCCGCGGCCACAGACCACCTATGGGGCCCATAAGGCGATCGCCGAGCTTCTTCTTGCCGATCACAGCCGCCATGGGCGCATCGACGGCCGTGCGCTGCGCCTGCCAATCATCCTGGTTCGCGGCGGCGCATCTACACCTGCCGTGTCGGATCAGATCGCCGCCATCGTCCGTGAACCACTGGCTGGGCGGAACGTGGTATCCGGCCTCGCGCCGCAGACGCGGCTTCCGGTTGCATCGGCGCGCGCTGCCGCTGCGGCGCTGATCGCCCTTCACAATCAACCGCCCGCCGTTATGCCCAACGACCGCGCGATGAACCTGCCGGCGCTGACCGTGACTGTTTCTGAAATGGTCAAAGCCGTCGAGCGTCATGGCGGCAAAGAGGCCGCCGCACGCATCGCATTTGCGCCGAACGCGCGTCTTCAGGCGATCGTCGATGGCTGGCCCAAGCAGTTCGTTTCGGAAACCGCCACGCGCCTCGGGCTCCGCTCGGACGCCAATTTCGACGCGATCGTGGCTGACCATTTGGCCGATCGCCGTCATGGCCAAAATGCTTAACGTCGAGGCGCAGCCGCTCCGGCCTGCCACTAGCACCGCAGCGGACATCTGCATCATCGGCGCTGGATCTTCCGGGGTCGCAGTCGCCAAGGCGCTGAAACAGCAGGGCCTCGACTTCGACTGCTTCGAGAAAGGCTCCGACATCGGCGGCATGTGGCGCTACGAGAACGACAATGGCCTATCGTCCGCTTATGCGAGCCTGCACATCGACACCAGCCGGGAGAATCTCGGCTATCCGGATTTCCCGGTGCCGAAATCGTATCCGGACTTCCTTTCACACCGGGAATTCCTGCGTCATCTCGAAGCTTATGCGGACCATTTCGGCATCCGCCCGCTGATCACTTTCCGCACCTCCGTCGAGGAGGTTGCGCCGTCGCCCGGCGGCCGATGGACGGTGCGGCTCGACACCGGCGAGAAGCGGTCCTACGGCACCGTAATCGTCGCGAACGGTCATTTGTGGGACCCGCGATGGCCCGAGTTTCCAGGCACGTTCAAAGGACAGCAGATCCATTCGCACCACTATCGGACCGCAGCACCTTTCGAAGGCAAGGGTGTGCTGGTAGTCGGCCTCGGCAACTCCGCCGTCGACATCGCGGTCGATCTGTGCCGGCGTGCGGCGAGCGTTACGATCTCCACCCGCCGCAGCGCTTGGATAATGCCGAAGTATCTGATGGGGGTTCCGGTCGACCGCTGGTCGGCGTTCCTGTCGCAGCGCCTGCGGCTGCCGACGCGGGTGACGCGGGCGGTCATGGCGCGATTGATCCGCCTGGGTGTCGGCGACCAGACGCGCTTCGGGGTGCCGCGCCCCGAACACCCGATGTGGCGTGAGCATGCGACGCTCAGCCAGGAACTTCTCCCCTATATCGGGCACGGTTGG
>DATAAP010000191.1:0-12175 GCA_036260035.1 Alphaproteobacteria bacterium
TGCGGCGGTTGCGCGCGAGGTCAATCAGATCGCGCTCTTTGGCGACTGGGTGCGGCCCGATGCGCAGGCGAAATCGCCGTACCGGCCGCTCGTCGCCAAGGTCGATGCCGGCGGCAACGAGGTGGCTGGCATCCGGCTGCCCGACATCGCGGTGCCGGTTGGCACCTACACCGGCTGGAACCTCTACAAAGCGCCGTTCCCCGAGGGCGAGCTGTGCGACCGCGACGGCAGCTTCGTGCCGTTTGCGAAGACCAAGGCCGAGCGCACCGCCAAAGGCGATCCGCGGCCCTCGCTCGAGGAACTCTATGGCGATCACGCCGGCTATGTGAGAAGAGTGGAGGCCGTGGCGGCGACGCTCGTGCGGCAGCGCCTGCTGTTGCAGGAGGATGCCGACCGCTACATCGAGCGCGCACGGCGCACCAATCCGTTCGGTTCCTGAGCGGCGGTGCAAGACGGTGCTGCGAGGTCGATCATGCTGCGCTTCCGGGTCGTCGCTGCGTTGTCTCTCCTGAGCCTCGGGGGCTGCGCCGAGGACCAGCCGGCGAAGCCGCTCGACCTTCCCGGGCTCTCGCTGGCCGAGCGCGGTCAGATTGCGGCGGAGCGCATGTGCGCGTTCTGCCACCAGGTGACTCCGGAACGGCCCGCGGCGGTCGAGGCAGCGGCGCCGAGCTTCATGGAGATTGCGAATGCGCCGGGCCGCAACCGCGACTATCTGCGCCAGTTTACGGGCGAGGAGCACCTGGTTGAGACACTCGGTCCGCAGCGCATGACCATGCCGACCACCTTGCTGACGCCGGAGGAGCGCGAGGAGGTGATCGCCTATCTGCTCTCCTTCCAGGCCGACCCGGAGATCGGCCGTCAGCCCTGGAAGAAGCTGGAGCCGTTCGAGTAGTGCTAGCGCAGCCGTGCCGGTCGGCTGGAATCACATTCAGAACAATGACATGCAAGGCTGCGCCAGCGAAAGGCACCGGCATCGCTGAAACCGGCCTCATGCCGCGCTTGACGGATTGTTCAGGATACTTAGCTTATTCTCCGCTGCCTTGGCTGGGAAAAACCTGCACGTCGAGATGCGTGTCTGGATAAATTTACTGCTTGGCTTAGTGATCGGCGTCCTCCCGACCCAAGCCTCGGCAATCGAAACCCACACCCACTGCGCCGTGCCCGGCGAGCTGCTGCGGCTGAGCCATCCGCTGCCGCGCACCAGCGCGAAGCTGCAGCGCGGCGAGCCGGTCAAGATCGTCGCGATCGGCTCCTCGTCGACCTCGGGAACGGGCGCTTCGAGCGCGCGGGCGAGCTATCCCAGCCAGCTCCAGGCCGACCTGAAGGCGATGTTCCCGCGCTCGCAGATCACGGTCATCAACCGCGGGCTGCCGGGGGACACCTCGTCCAACATGGTCGCCCGCTTCAAGCACGACGCGATCGAGCCGCAACCCGATCTCATCATCTGGCAGACCGGCACCAACAGCGCGCTGGGCGGCGGCAATGTCGAGCGCTTCACGGCGGACGTCGAACGCGGCATCCGCATAGCGCGAAAGCGCGGCATCGACATCATGCTGATGAGCCCGCAATACGCGCCCCGCTTCGAGTCGGTGGCCAACCGGATGACCTTTATCGAACACCTGCACGCGCTTGCCGAGCGCGAGAAGGTGCCGGTCTTCCCGCGCTACGAGATCATGAAGCACTGGATCAAGAGCGGGCAGTTCACCAACCAGACCATGATCAATCCGGACGGGCTGCACCTCACCGACCTGAGCTACGACTGCCTGGGTTGGCTCATGGCTCGGATGATCGGCGACCCGGCGCTGCCGGCGACGGCGCACACGGTGGCCGCGCCGCGCTGACGCATCGCCTACTTGGCGAGGCTGTTGGCAAGCAACTCCGCGAGGAGCTTGCCCAGGCAGGCGTACACGACATCGGCGGTCTTGATCGCGTCGGCGCGCTGCAGGTGCTCGAAGCTGACCTGCTCGTTCTCGACCCAGTCGCGCATGATGTCGTAGCGCGGGAAGACGAAGATGTTGCGCATCATTCCACTGCGGCCCATCGCATCGACATAGGGCTGGAAATTGATGATGCGCGCGGTGTCCCGCGCGTATTGCATGTCCATCAGGACGACGTCGATCTTGTTGCTGGCGAGGCGGTCGATGCCGAGCAGCAGGTCCGCGGTGAACGCGTCGATGTCGGCGTGGCGCACCGCCTCGCTGGTGCCGGCCTCCCAGATCACCATGGACGGCTTCTCGGCGAGGACATCCTTGTCGAGCCGGGCGAGCATCTGCGGCACCGATTGCCGCATCTCCGCCTTGTTGACGACGGTGATCTTCGCATCCGGCATGCGCTTGGACAGGGCCGTCGCGAGCTGCGCGGGCCAGGCCGCATCCGGGCCGCTGCCGCCCGAGCCCAGCGTCGACGACGAGCCGAGGGCGACGATCTTGAGCTGCTTCTCCCGCTTGAGGCTGTGCCGCGCGTTCGGCAAGGGCACGCTCGTCTCGGCGATCCAGTTCGGCACCTGACACGTTTTGCTGAGTTTTTCCTTGGGCTCGGCCCGCAACGCGGACGGCCCGACGATGACCACGACCAGCGCGGCCAGCGCTACCCTCTGCCAGACACCCCTCATAATTCTCCCCCCTGTCCTGCGACCGTTCCTCCCATCAGCGGGGGCGGCCTTTTTTCGACGTTGCGTGCTTGCGATTTGCTCCAATGGAGGAACTCCGCCACCACGATCATGATCGCGCAGCCTGCCGCGGACACCGCGAGCTCGACCGGGATCGCGTGGCTGATCTCGACCAGCACGAGATGGCCGAGATAGGACAGCAGGATCCCGAGGCAGAAGATGTAGAGCGAGTGCTGCCCGCAGCGAACGATCGGCCGGGCCAGCGCCGAGCGCAGAAAGGCCGAGTCCTGCGGCACCAGCCGCACGGTCAGCACTACCAGGGCAAGGAAATTGAGCAGCCGCAGCGGGCCGAGATTGGTCTTGTCGAGAAACAGCCAGACGCCGGCGACGACGTTCGCGGGCAGCACGTCGACACGCCCGTCGAGGGTGAGCGCCAGCTTGACGACGACGGAGGCCGCGAGGAAGCCGACGGCGATCGGGAACCAGGGCTTCCGTTGGCTGAAGTCGAACCGGTCGGTGCGGGCAAAGGTCGCCGCGATCGCGCCCAGCACGAACAGCACCTGCCACGCGAACGGGTTGTGGAACCACCGCCCGCCGGGATACGCCGCGAAGTTGATGCCCAGCAGCGGTGTGGCGACATACAGCAGGACCGAGGCGCCGAGGATCGTGAGCGGGTAACGCGGCAGCACGGGCAGCAGCACGCTGTAGCCGAGCAGCAGGACGATATAGAGCGGCAGGATGCCCATGAACTCCGGCTGGAACTGCAGGGTGAGCGCCTTCAAGATGGCGACATGCGGCTCCAGCAGGAATCCCGCGACCTTCATCTCGTCGATGAACATCGGGTTCTCGAACTTCTCGGCGGTGTAGGCGACCTGCGCCGTGAAGATCACGAACAGGAAGATATGCGCGACATAGAGGGTCCAGCAGCGCCGCAGGACCTGCAGCGACGCGTAAAGCGCGCCGCTGCGCGCCGCCATGCCGCCGAACACGATCGCCGCCGTATAGCCGGAGATGAAGACGAAGATCTCGGCCGCGTCATTGAACACGAAATTCGCGAGCGTCAGATACGAGATCGTGTTGTCCGGGATGTGGTCGATGAAGATGAAGAGCAGGCTGATGCCGCGGAAGAAGTCGAGACGCAGGTCGCGGCCGCCCGCGACGGTCGCGGCCGGGCTCTGGTAGGGCAATTGGCCATCCGGTGCCATGCGGGGCATTGTCGCCCGGATGGCGGAGCACGGTCCAGATGGCAGGTAGGCGGGCCGGTGCCGCCGCGGCGTCCAGGTTCTGCGCCTAGGGCTCCGGCTTCGCCTTCGGCTGCGCAACGACGCCGGGAGACGCTCCTTGTGGCCCTGGCCCTCTCCCGCAAGGCTTGGCGAATTTCGCCTGGGCCGCTTCGATTACTTGCGCCGGGGCCGGCGGACAGCGCGCAGCTTGCCGGTGTTTCCGCCGCCGCAGAAGAACCGGTCGCCGCCATCGGACTCGAGCCCCGACACGCCTGCTCCAGGCGGCATCTCGAGCCGCTCCAGGACCTCGCCAGTTTGCGGATCGATCCGCCTCAATTCGCTCTCGTCGCTTTCCCAGGTCGCGTGCCAGAGCTCGCCGTCGACCCAGGTGACGCCGGTGACGAAGCGGTTGCACTCGATCGTGCGGATGATCGCCCCCGTGTGGGGGTCGATCTGGTGGATCTTACGGTCCCGGTAGTGCCCCACCCAGAGCGTCCCTTCGGCCCAGGCGAGGCCAGAGTCACCGCCGCCGCCGGGTGCCGGGATCGTCGCGAGCACGCGGCCGGTCTTCGGATCGATCTTCTGGATGCGAGCCTCGGCGATCTGATACAGGTGCCGGCCATCGAAGGCCGTCCCCGCATGCGCGGGGACATTGAGCGAGTCGACCATGTTCCCGCTCGTGGGATCGAAGGCGTTCAGCTTGTCGCCGGACGCAAACCAGACGTGCTTGCCGTCGAACGTGACGCCAGCCACGTCGTCGATACCCGGAAAGGGGCCATATTCGCGAAGGATTTCGGCTGCGGTTTTCTTCATGCCGCGATCCTAGCCGCTTGGCAGCGGACCGGGGAGTAACAAGGTTGTCGTGAATACCGGCGCGGGCGGGGTTATCCAGCGACGCGCCCGCGCGCGGCCGAACGACTGCACCTTGCCGGCTGCCGCGAGCGAGTCGAGCGCCCGCTGCACGGTGCGCTGGCTGGCGCCAAGCGCAAGCGCCAGGGCCGAGCTCGACCACGATTCGCCGTCGGCGAGGAAAGCGAGCACCGCCGCGTGCCCGTCTTCGACGGGCGGCGCCAGCACGACGACCTCGCTCGCGCGGCGCGGCTCCAGCGCGAACCCGCGCTCGGTGGCGCTCACCTCGGCCAGCGCGCGCAGTGCCGCGCGCAGCCGCCCGATCTCGACCCGCAAGCGCGCGCGATGCGATTCATCGGCATGCTTCGCGCGGAATGCCCGCACAAGGAGCAGGGCCCTTGGCACGTCTCCTGGGTACGCTTCGCCGAGCGCGCGGGCGAGCGCGAACAACACCGGACGCCTTGCGAGCGAAACGATCGTCCGTGCGTCGCGCACGGCATAACGGCACGCGTCCACCACCAGCGCTCCCGACGCGAGCAACGCTTCGACCTCCTCGAGCAGGAGGAGTCGCTCCTCGCCACTCGCAATCAGGCGCGCTGCGGGCGTGTTCAGGACGCGGGATGCGCTTTCGACTTCCGCCGCCAATGCAGGGATGCCTGCCTGACGCGCGGCGTGCTCGGCCTGGGCGAGCGCTGCGCGCGCCGCTTTCGTCCGCAGGCGCCGCATCGCGAGCCCGGCCACCACCAGCTCGTAAGCCGACCGCCACGCGGGCGGAAAGGGCGCCGGGTCTAGATCGGCGAGCATGTGCTCCGCCTCGTCCAGGCGCCCGATCAGGAGGAGGCGCCGGACCTGAAGATGACGCGCATGCGCGGCGTTCAACCGGTCGCCGTGCGCTTCGAGCGTCGTTCGCGCCGCCTCGAGCGCCTTCGCGGGGAACGCCAGCTCGCGCGAGACCAGCGCGATCTCCGCCTCCGCGACCACGCACCGCGCACGGGGCACGGCCTCTTTCGGGCCGAAGGCTCGTGCGGCTTTTCGCAGCAGCGTCTTTGCGCGCACAAGCTCACCGAGCTGCGCCATCGCGAGGCCGCGCAGCGCCAGCGCAGGCGCGTCGGCGCGCAACGCGACCCGGTTGAGTGCGCCGAGCGGATCACCCGCCGCGAGCGCGTGCGCCGCGGCGGTAATCAGGGAGTCCATCGGCATCCCGCCACACTCTTCACGCGCACCGAGCGCCGATTCGGCGCCATCATAGCAGCGTGCTCGTCACGATTTTCGCCACGGGTCGGGCCCCGGATCGGCGCCGGCCGCCGCCACCGCCAGCCTTGCGAAATAATGAGTCCAGCCCCGCTCGTGGCTGGCGCAGGCCTCCGCATCACGCAGGCCGCTATGAGTCATGCGCAACAGCGTGCCGCCCGCCTCTTCGATCAGATCGATCTCGACAAGGCTCGATTCGGGTGGCGTCTTCTTGTCGTCGCCGTCCCAGCCAAAACTGTAGGCGAGGCGGTGGACCGGAATGACCTCGGTGAACCGCCCACGGGCGATGTCCCTGCCGCTGACGTTGACGAGGTAGAGGCCACCGGGATGCGGCTCCAGTGTTGCCTCCGTGCCCATCCAGCGCAGGATCTTTTCCGGATCGGTCAGGAAAGCGAAGACGGTCGCAGGCGGCGCGGCGATCTTGACCTCGCGCCGGACGACCAGCGGTTCAGCCATCGGAAACCTCCTGCGGCAAGAGCCCGGCCATGGTGGCCGAGCGCTCGGGATCGGCGTGGCACGCTCCATTCCTAGTCCTAGTGAAATTGTCCTCCCATGCAAGACATTCCGCTTTTTGCCATGCGCGGCGATGACAAGCGCCGGCCGCAGCCGCATGATCGCGTGCATGCGGCTGCCCTCTACCCTCGCTTGGCTGGTCGACGCGGCGAGCACCGTGTCACGGCCCGACAACTTCCTGGCCGCGGTCGGCGCGCAGTTGATTGCCGATGGCGTGCCGCTCGCCGGCGGTGCGCTGACGCTGGCGGCGCCGCATCCGATCATCGCCCGCCGCACTTGGTTGTGGAGGGCGGAAACCGGCGCGGTGATAGAAGCGCTCGGCTTCGGCTCTCCCATCTCGGCGGGACCTGAGCACAGCAATGTCGCGCATAGCTGGCTCGCCGGGCTTGGCACGGGGATGGTGCAGGAGCATGTCGCCGGACCGGCGCGAGACGGTCCCGCGCCGGACAGCCCCATCCTCGGATGGGCGGTGCTGCGGCGTCTCACCGAGGCCGAGTCCGCGCTGTTGCATCAGGCAGCGCGTTTTGCAGCAGCACCGCTCGCGGCCCTTGCCACGCGCTCGACCCTCGCAGCACTGCTCGAAGCTTATCTCGGCCAACGGAGTGCGGCGCAGGTGCTGGCCGGGCGATCGCGGCGCGAGACCGGCGAGACGATCCGCGCGGTCCTGCTCTATGGCGATCTGCGCGGCTTCACCGCGCTGTCGGAGGCGACGGCGCCGGAGGCCGTCGTCGCAGCACTCGACGCCTGGTTCGACCGCGTCGGCGGCGCCGTTCACGCCTTTGGCGGCGAAGTGCTGAAATTCATCGGCGACGGCGTGCTGGCGATCTTTCCAGTCGGCGAGCGGCCGCCTTCCGCCGCCTGCGACGACGCGCTGCGCGCCGTCGGCGCGGCGCGGGCCGGCATGGCCCACCTCGATCAGGCGCGCATGCGGCAAGGTCTGGCACCTCTCCCCTTCGGCATGGCGCTGCATCTCGGCGATATGCTGTGGGGCAATGTCGGCACCGCCGACCGGCTGGACTTCACCGCGATCGGTCCTGCCGTCAACCTGGTCAGCCGGCTTGAAGGGCTGTGCAAGCCGCTCGGTCGCAGCGTGCTGCTCTCGGATGCGGTCGCAGCGGAAACGGAAATGGCTTTGATCCCACTAGGCGAGCACGTTTTACGCGGCATCGCCAGGCCCTGCGCTGTATTCACGCTGCCGGATGATTGAGCCGCGATGGCGCGGACATGCGGGTCGGTCGCGGAATCCCGCCACACTTGTAACTCCCGCCATTCGACGGCCGGGCGCCATTCTCCCTCACGCCCCAAGCACCAACGGAGTGAGGAACGATGACGACGCACAAGACCGGAACGCGCGACGAATGGCTCGCGGCAAGGCTCGCGCTGCTCAGGGAAGAGAAGGAGCTGACGCGGCGCAGCGACGAAGTTGCGCGGCGGCGGCAGGACCTGCCGTGGGTGCGGCTCGATAAGGCATACCGCTTCGAGACCGACGAGGGCAGCGCCACTCTGGCGGACCTCTTCCGCGGGCGCTCGCAGCTCCTCGTCTATCACTTCATGTTCGGGCCCGACTGGGAGGCGGGATGTGTGTCCTGCTCGGCGGTCGCGGACGGGTTCAATGGCATCGCGGTCCATCTGGCAAATCACGACGTCATGCTGACGGCGGTGTCGCGCGCACCGCTCGTGAAGCTGCAGGCCTACAAGAGGCGGATGGGTTGGACGTTTCCCTGGGCGTCTTCCCTGAGCGGCGACTTCAATTTCGACTTCAACGTGTCGTTCACCGAGGAGCAGCAGCGCAGCGGACAGATTGACTACAACTACGAGCGCGGCGGTCATGCGATGGACATGACACCGCCCCCGGAGCCCGTCGCGCAGTTGGCGGCCATGTCCGGAACCGACGCGCCCACGTACTCGCGCGACCGGCCGGGCCTGAGCGCATTCGTGCTCGAGGACGGCGTCATTTACCACACGTACTCCACCTATTCGCGCGGCGTGGACGCCCTCTGGGGCATGTACCAGTGGCTCGACCGCGCCCCTAGGGGACGCAACGAGACGGGCGCCTGGGTCCGCCGCAATGACGAGTACGCCCGCAAGGCGGGATGAACAAAGGACCAGCTTCGATGCGCATGCCCGTTCGCAAGGCAAGCCGGGGCCTGGCGACAACGGTTCGGATGCGTCGCAGCGCGTGCAGGCCGACCCGGTCCAAGAAGCTGCGGCGATCACCCTTTGCGCGTGCGCGCCGCAGCCGCAATCAGCAAGGCCACCGGAATCCCGCCACACTTGTAACTCTCACCGTCCGGGGCCTCGTCCTAACCTATAGCCCATGACCCCGCGGTCGTGGCGACCGCGAGCGGCGCGAAGGCACCAAACGGAAGGAGAAAGACGATGACAACGCACAAGACCGGGACACGGCCGGATATCGTTAAGCATGTCGAGTGGCTTGCGGCCCGAAAGGCGTTCCTGGCAAAGGAGAAGGAGTTCACCCGCCTGCGGGACGAGCTGAGCCGTCAGCGCCGCGCTCTGCCTTGGGAAAAGGTGGAGAAGCGCTACGAATTTGATTCGCCCAAGGGCAAGGTGACGTTGGCGGAGCTGTTCGACGGCCGCAGCCAGCTCATCGTGTACCACTTCATGCTCGCTCCGGGCTGGGAGGCGGGCTGCAAGAGCTGCTCGTACGTGGCGGATCATTTCGACGGCGCTCTTCTGCACCTTGCCAACCGCGATACCACGCTCGTCGCCGTCTCACGCGCGCCGCTCGCCGAGATCGAAGCCTTCAAGAAGCGCATGGGCTGGAAGTTCTTCTGGGCCTCGTCCCACGGCAGCGACTTCAACTTCGACTATCACGTCTCCTTCACGGCGGAGGAGAGGGCCCGCGGCACGGTCTACTACAACTACGCAAAGGGCAACGACTACGGAGAAGAAGCCCCGGGATTCAGCGTCTTCGCCAGGGACGCGGCGGGCGAGGTATTCCACACCTATTCCACATATGGGCGCGGCGTGGAACTTGCGATGGGCACGTACAACTTCCTCGATCTCGTCCCCAAGGGGCGCGCTGAAGAGGAATTGGACTTCACCATGTCGTGGGTCCGCCATCACGACAGCTATGCGCAAGGCTATTTTGCCGAGCCGGCCCCGACTCGCGAGGAAGCCGCCGCATGCTGCTCAGGCGCGAGCCGCTCATAGCGGCGCGGAGCAAGGAGAAGGGCGGTGACGACGCACAGCACCGGAACGTTCGCGCAGCCGGAGACGGGTGGCTTGGTTTTCGCACGCGCTTCCCGGTGCGCCTTTCTCGGCACCTCCGCGCTGCTCTTCGCCGCCAGCGCCGCCGTGACGATCGCCTGGTGCGCGTCCATGTCGGCGGGGATGCCGATCTGCGGCGGCCGAACGATGTCGATGGCCTTCATGCGGATGCCCGGACAGACCTGGCTCGGCGCCGCGGCGTCGTTCCTCGGCATGTGGGTGGTGATGATGGTGGCGATGATGCTGCCGTCCTTGGTGCCGATGCTGTGGCGCTACCGCGACGCCGTCGGGACGACGGGCGAGGTGCGGCTCGGTCGGCTGACCGCGCTCGTGGCCGTGGCGTACTTCTTCGTGTGGACCGTGCTCGGCATCGCCGTCTTTCCGCTGGGCGCGGCACTGGCCGCCGTCGAGACGCAGCAGCCGGCGCTGTCGCGCGCCGTTCCGTTGGCGGTCAGTGTGGTCGTGCTGATCGCCGGCGCGCTGCAGTTCACCGCGTGGAAGGCGCGTCACCTTGCCTGCTGCCGGGACGCACCCGGCCGTACGCTGCCGGCCGATGCCGGCACGGCCTGGCGACATGGCCTGCGCCTCGGCCGCCACTGCAGCTATAGCTGTGCCGGCCTCATCGCAATCCTCCTGGTCATCGGAGTCATGGACCTACGCGCGATGGCTGTCGTGACGGCGGCCATCACGGTCGAGCGCCTCGCACCGGCGGGCGAGCGTGTCACGCGCGCCACCGGTGCCGTCATCGTCGGGGCAGGGCTGTTCCTACTCACGCAAGCAGCGTGACTCGCCGCGGCGAAGACAGATCCTCAGGACGGTTGGCCAGGAACCCAGCCGGTCCCTTGCTCCTGGTGGTTGGCTTTCGAGACGACAAGCCAGCTCCTTCCTTGACGCGCTTCATATTGCGCGATCCGCAGATGCCTACGGTAGGCAACTCTGCAGCCGGGGCCTAGGCCCGTTCGGGCGCCAGCGTCTTCTGCCACAGCGTGGCGCCGGTGAGATCCTTGAGGAAGGCCATCATGGCGCCGGTGCGGCCGTCGATCTTCAGCTCGCCGTAGAATTGCAGGCCCGCCGACGGCGGCAGGTTGGATTTGCCGGGCTCCGGCGCCTTCTGCCAGACCACCTCGATGCCGAACGTGTTGTCGGTCTTGCTCGGGCCGAACGTGCCGGAATTGAGCGGGCCGGACATGAACTCCCAGAACGGATCGAAATCGGCGAACTGCGCCCGGGCGGGATCGTAGTAGTGCGCCGCCGTGTAATGCGTGTCGGCGGTAACCCACACGACGTTCTTGATCCCGGCGTGCTTGATGAAGCGGAGGAGGTTGGCAATCTCCAACTCGCGGCCGAGCGGCGGCCCATCGCCATTGGCGAGATTCTCGAACCGGTCGCGCCCCTCGCTATCCTTGCCGTCGCCGACGAGCAGCCCGATCGGCATGTCAGCGGCGATCACCTTCCAGGTTGCGCGCGACCGCAGGAGACCCTGCCGCAGCCACCGGAGCTGCGCCTGGCCGAGGAAGGCGGTCTCCTCGCTCGCCATCGGCTGACGGTTGAAGCTGTTCGGCCCGCGATAGCTCCGCATGTCGACTACGAAGATGTCGAGCAGCGGTCCGTACGGAATATGCCGGTAGACGCGCTCCGTCTCCTCGATCGACGGCTGCATCGGCGCGTATTCGAGGAACGCGCGCGTCGCGCGGGCGACCAGCAGCGGCACGCGCTTCTCGGTGTAGCGGTTGTCGGCGCTGAGATCCTTGCTGCCGGACCAGTTGTTGGTGACCTCGTGGTCGTCCCACTGCCAGATCTGCGGCACCTCGGCGTTGAAGCGGCGGACGTGCTCGTCCATCAGATTGTAGCGGTAATTGCCGCGGAACTCGTCGAGCGTCTCGGCGACCTTGCTCTTCTCAGGCGTGACGATGTTCTTCCATGCCGTGCCGTCCGCGAGCTTCACCTCGTCCTTGATCGGCCCATCGGCGTAGATGGTGTCGCCGCAATGGATGAACAGGTCGGGCCGGGTGCTGCGCATCGTGTCGTAGATCTTCATGCCGCCCCATTCGGGATTGATGCCCCAGCCTTGGCCGGCGGTATCGCCGGACCACTGGATCGTAATGTCGCGCGCGGCGGCGGGCGCCGTGCGGAAGCGGCCGTTGATGGGCGCGCTGGTGCTCTTGAGGTCGCCGAGATCCTGGAACAGGACCCGGTAGAACACCTCCTGTCCCGGTTCCAGGCCGCGCAGCATGACGCGCGCGGTGAAGTCGGTGGCCTCGATGGCATGCGGCCCGATGATGCGCCGCATGTCGGTGAAGGCCTCGTTCGCGGCATATTCCACGATCACGCGCGCCGGGCGGTCGGCGCGGCTCCACACGACGGCGCTGTCCAGGCTGACATCTCCGGCCATGACGCCGAACTGCGCTTGCGGGCGCATGCGGTCGCTGGTGACGATCGCAGGTGCCGCCTGTCCCCACGCCAGCTTCGGTCCGCCCAGGACCAAGCCGCCGAGGGCCGC
>DATAAP010000192.1:0-5168 GCA_036260035.1 Alphaproteobacteria bacterium
AGGTCAAGGAAGCGCCGGAGTCGCCGCCCGAGGCGATGCAGATGGTGCGCGAACTTGCCGCCGACAACGAGGCGCTGATCAAGCTCGCCGAGAAGGCCAACGAGGTCGCGGATGAGAACAACGATGTCGCCTCGGGCGACATGATGATCGAACGCATGCAGGTCCATGCCAAGGCGGCGTGGATGCTGCGCGCGCATCTCGAGTAGAGACGAAGGGCCCGGCCGCGTCGCGCGGCCGGGCCGGTGCGCTATTTCTTCTGATCTTTCACGATCCGCGCTGCGACCATCGTGAAGTCGTCGGCAGCGCGTGGTTTGTGGCACTGCATGCAGGGCTGCAGGTTCGCACCGGTGTTCAGACTGCCGTTCGTCTGAAACACGGCGTACTCCCACTCGCCGTTGCGGATGTTCTCCGGATACTCCGTGCCCCAGCCGCGCCGCTTCTGCTGTGTCGCGATCAGCACGATCTGATCGGTGGGGATGAACCGGCCGTTTGCATCCAGCATCGGCTGGCCGTCGGGGCCGAGCCTCGCCGAGCGCCCTTCGAGAATCAGCGTAGTCCCGTCGGGCAGAGGCTCGCCAGGCTTCGCCGCGGCCCAGGCCTCCGGGTTCATATAGACCGTGCGGACCGTCTTGTTGTCGTAGCGGTCGATGGTCGCGATCTTCACGTACGAGCTCGCATACGTCATCGGGATTTGGACCTTGTCGGGCCCGGCGGACGCAGCGTGGATCGCGAGGCTAAGAGCAAGTACGCCGCCCGCGGCAGCGAGGATGAGTTTACGCATGGTGCTTTCCCTCACTTCGCGACCGTGACGACGGTCTCCATCGACGTGTGCAGCCCGCACAGGACAGTGAACTTGCCGGGCTCGCGCGCGGTGATTTCGAAGCTCTCGCCCGGCTTGAGGCCGGCGCGCGAGACCTGGTAGTTGCCCACGGTGGGCACGTAGACCCAGTGATTCTCGAAATCGTCATTGTCGAAGCGGATGGTGTCGCCGACGCGGGCTTTGACCTCGGCGGGCATGTATTTCGAACCGCTCATCGAGACCTTGTGCGCGGTGCCGGCGGAGACCGATCCCGCGGTTGCGCCGATCGCAATGCCGACCACGGCCGCTGCGGCCAGCACGGCGTCGCGAGCGGTGAAGCGCCTGAGCATGTTTCTCCCCTTCCTGTGATTGCTCTGGACCGAGCAACGGCGATTATACGCGACGGGGAGAGTGCCGGATGCGGCGGCGACCTAAAGTTCTCGTGATCAGTCGCCGACCCAGGCGACCCGGAGGATGTTGGTGGCGCCCGGCGTGCCGAAGGGTACGCCGGCGGTGACAACCAGGCGGTCGCCGGGCTTGGCGAATCCCTCGTGGCGCGCCACGGCGACGGCTTTGGCGACCATCTCTTGGAAACTATGGATGTCCTCGGTGACAACCGGGTGCACGCCCCAGCACAGCGACAGCCGCCGCGCGGTCTCGAGCCGCTGCGTCAGGCACAGGATCGGCACGTCGGGTCGCTCGCGCGCCGCGCGCAAAGTCGTCGAGCCCGACGTCGTGTACGTGACGATCACTGCGGCCTTGATGGTGTGCGCGATCTGCCGGGCGGCGGCCGTGATCGCATCGGCGGTCGTCGCCTCGGGCTCTGCATGCTCGGCATCCATCATGTGCCGGTAGAGCGGGTCGCGCTCCGTGCGCGCAGCGATGCGGTTCATCATCGTGACTGCTTCGATCGGGTAGTTGCCCGATGCCGTCTCCGCCGAGAGCATCACGGCGTCCGCGCCGTCGTAGACCGCGGTTGCGACGTCGGACGCTTCGGCGCGCGTCGGCGCCGGCGCGTTCACCATCGAATCGAGCATCTGCGTCGCGACGATGACCGGTTTTCCCTCGGTGCGGCAGGCGCGGATAATCCGCTTCTGCAGGCCCGGCACGTCTTCGGGCGGCATCTCGACGCCGAGATCGCCGCGCGCGACCATGATCGCGTCGCACAGCTCGACGATTTCGTCCAAGCGGTCGATCGCCGCCGGCTTTTCCAGCTTCGCGAGCAGCGCTGCGCGGCCGGCAATGAGGCGCCGGCCCTCCGCGATGTCCTCGGGCCGCTGCACGAAGGAGAGCGCCACCCAGTCGACTCCGAGATCGAGGCCGAAGGCGAGGTCGCGCCGGTCTTTGTCGGTCAGCGGCGAGAGCGGCAGCACCACGCCGGGCACGTTGACGCCCTTGCGGTCTGAGAGAATGCCGCCGGTGACGACTTCTGTGGTGCAGTAGTCCCGGCCGCATTCCTTGACGCGCAGGCGCAGGCGCCCGTCATCGAGCAGGAGCTCCGCACCGCTGCTGATCACCGCGAAGATTTCCGGATGCGGCAGCGGCGCGCGCTTGTCGTCGCCAGGCGTCGTATCGAGATCGAGGCGGAACTCGGCGCCGGTGGGGAGCATCACCTTGGCATCGCGGAACGTCCCCACGCGCAGCTTCGGCCCCTGCAGGTCGAGCAGGATGCTGATTGGCCGGCCGACAGACTGTTCAAGGGCGCGGATCGTCTGTACGCGGGCGCGATGGTCCTCGTGCGAGCCGTGGCTGAAGTTCAGCCGGAACACGTCGACGCCGGCTTTGAAGAGCGCCTCGATGCGCTCGGGCGTCGAGGTGGCGGGGCCAAGCGTGGCAACGATCTTGGTTGATCTCTGGCGGCGCATGAGTCGGCGACTTTATCGGCAAGCCATTGCGGATTCGATCTTATTCTCCGGGCGGAAGCAGCAGGATCGCCCGAAAGTCGTTAACATTCGTCAAAGTCGGCCCCGAAACAACCAGGTCTCCAAGCTTGGCAAAGAAGCTGTACCCGTCATTGTTTTCGAGCATCGCCGCCGCGTCGAGGCCGAACGCCTCGGCTCTGCTTAGCGAGCCTGGTGTCGTAACGGCGCCAGCGTTGTCTTCCGTTCCGTCAATTCCGTCGGTATCGGCAGCAAGGGCGTAGACGCGCTCGCGGCCGTTCAGGGCGAGCGTCAGAGCAAGAAGATACTCGGTGTTGCGACCGCCGCGGCCGTTGCCGCGGACGAGCACCGTCGTTTCGCCGCCCGAAAGAATGACGGAGGGCAAGGCGATGTTGCCCCGAAGGAACTCGATCGCCGTGCGCGCCTGATCCCTACCGACGTCCTGGGCAAAGCCCTCGATCGCATCCCCCAAGATGATCGGCGTGACGCCCGACTCGCGCGCCATGGCCGCGGCGGCTTCGAGCGACTGCTTTGGGCTAGCGATCATGTGATAGACGGCGCCTGCCAGGCGCGGATCGCCCGGCTTCGGCGACTCGCAGGCCGCGTCGGCAAGACGGGCCGCGATCGGCTGCGGCGGATCGATGTGATAGCGCGCGAGAATTTCCTGCGCCTGCGCGCGCGTCGTTGGGTCGGGCACGGTCGGGCCGGAGGCGATCACGGCCGGGTCGTCGCCCGGCACGTCGGAAATCGCGAGCGTGACGACCTTTGCCGGATGCGCGGCCGCGGCAAGCCGTCCGCCCGTGAACCGCGAGAGATGCTTCCGCACGCAATTCATCTCATGAATGGTCGCACCGGATTTCAGCAAAGCGCTGGTCAGCGCCTGCATTTCCGCGAGTGAGATGCCATCGGCCGGCAAGGTGGTCAGTGCGGAACCACCGCCGGAGATCAGGCAGAGGACGAGATCGTCCGGCGTCAGATCACGCACGAAGTCGAGCATCCGCGCGGCGCCGGCGCGGCCGTTCTCGTCGGGAACCGGGTGCGCCGCCTCGACGATCTCGATCGAGCGCGTCTTGACGGCATGGCCGTAGCGCGTGACGACTAGGCCGTTCAGCGGCACGCCATAGTGCTCTTCCGTTGCGCGCGCCATCGCCGCCGATGCCTTGCCCGCGCCGAGGACGATTGTGCGTCCCTTCGGCCGTTCGGGAAGGAAGGCGGGGACGCGCAGCTTCGGATCGGCCGCAGCAACGGCACGGTCGAACAATCGACGCAGGAATTGGGTTGGATCGTCTATCAATGTACGCCCGAACGAATTCGGGGCGGACGTTGATCGAAATCGCTTCCTCGATCAAGCCGGTCGGCTGGCGAGCCGCGCCACGAGGACTCCGGCGAGCACGACGGCGCCGCCCAGGGCTTGAAGGACCCCCAGCGGCTCGGCGAGCAGCGCCCAGGCAAGCAGCGCCGCCGCAACCGGCTGAATCAGCAGACCGACCGATGAGAACGACGCGGGCAGACGTGCCAATGCATAGGCAATCAGGCTCTGCCCGGCGGCATGGCTGCCCCAGGCGAGCCCGAGCAAGACTGCCCAGCCATAGAGCGTCCGCGGCATAAGGCTCTCGCCGGACAGCAATACGACCGGCAGCAGGACGATCGCGGTGACGAGGCCGGTCAAAGTCATGAGCCGGATGGCCGGCACGGCGCCGCGCAGCCGCGCCACGATCAGGATATAGCTGCCGTAGAACATTGCCGTGACCACGCCAAGCGCGTCGCCGATCAGGTGGTCGAGCGAGAGCGTGACGGAACTGCCCATCAACAGCACGGCGCCGCTGAGCGCGAGTGCAAGCCCGAGCACGAAGGCCGGACGGATCGTCTCCTTCAGCAGGAAATACGCGCCGATCGTGACAAAGATCGGCGTGAAATTTGCGAACAGCGTCGCGTTGGCGACGGAGGTCAGCTTGATCGACCAGTGCCAGAACGCGAGGTCGCCCCCGAAGGCGATGCCAGCGAGCACGAGCATGCCGATCTGCCGGCGCGACGGCGGTCGCGGCCGTGCTCGTCGGGATTCAAGTCCGAGCACAGCCCAGAGCGCCGGCACAGCGAGGGCGACGCGGTGGAAGGCCGTCGCGGTGGGACCCAGCTCGGACAGCCGCACGAAAATGGGCGAGAACGCGATTGCCAGTGCGCCGACGATCAGCGCCGTCAGCGCGAGACGCTCCCCACGCAGGACGGCAATCCGGACATGCATGCCTGGCTCTTAAATCAGCGATGGATCCGCCTCAAGCATTCCTCGCGGCATGGCGTGCATGCGCCTTGCGCAGCGATCTGTCTCCATACAATACTCGCCGCCGCCGCGAAGCTGCGCTGGCGGTTTTCCTGTATAGTTGTCCTATCATGCCGGTTCCGCGCCTTAACTCCGCACTACCGCTTCTTGCGCCCAGCGAACCCTCTCCGGGCGAGATTTTCAATGCCGAGCTGCTCGGGCGGCCCGGCCC
>DATAAP010000193.1:0-6120 GCA_036260035.1 Alphaproteobacteria bacterium
GCCGCAAATGACGCGCGGGCCTTGATGCGGAGACCTACGGCAGGTTCTCGCGCACGAACAAGCTGATCTGCGTCGGCGCGACGCCGGTCATCGGCTCGCGGCCGTCGCGCACGTTGGTGAAGATGCGCACGCAATTCAGCACGATCGCCTCGGGATCCTGCGTGATCACCGCGTCCATCGTGCCGTCGATCAGCATGGCGCGCGTGTCGGGTGTCAGGCCGTGCCCGACGAAGACAATGTCGCGGTCACGCTTCGATTCCTTCAGCGCGCGGCCGACGCCGTCGGACGCACCGCCGATATTGTAGATGCCGACGAGGTCGGCGTGCTGCCGCAGCAGGCTGCGCGTCTGGCGGTAGTTCTGCTCGGAATCGTCGTGGCCCTCGCGCAGGCCGACCACCGCGATCGAAGGGAACATTTCCTCGCGGATGTGCAGGAAGCCCATCTCGCGCTCCTCATGCGCGCGATAGCTGCGGCTGCCCGCGATCAGCGCGATCTTGCCGCTGCGCTGCGGCAGGAAGCGCCCGAGCAGGAAGCCGGCACTGCGGCCCGCGGCACGATTGTCGAGGCCGACATAGGCGGCGCGCCGCGAATGCAGCAGGTCGGAGATCATCGTCAGCACCGGCACGCCGCGCTCGGCGAGCGCGCCGACGGCCTCGCGCACCAGCGGGTGCTCGAGCGCCATGAAGGCCATGCCGTCCGCCTTGCCGCCATGGCGGAGCAGGGCGTCCGCCAGCACTTCGGGATTGAACGCCTCGACGAACTGGCAGCGGCAGTCCACGTTGAACGGCGCCAGCGGTTCGTTGGCCTGCGCGATGTACTGCCCGAGCCTGCGCAGGTAGCGGTTGGTGCCCGCCGGCAGCAGGAAGACGAGCCGCATCGGCTTCGGCCGCAAGGTCGCCAGCAGGTCGGCCTCGGGCAGGTAGCCGAGTGCTGCCGCCGCCTTCACCACGCGCTGCGCCGTCGCCGGCCGCACGCCCGGGCGGCGGTTCAGCACGCGGTCCACCGTCGCCGTCGACACGCCGGCGGCGCGCGCGATATCGGCCGCGCGCGCGCGGCGCACCGTTTCGCCGCCGTCCGCCGGCCCGGAAGCGGGCCGAGCACGCTGCCGCGGGCTGCGTTCAAAATTCATCAAAATTCATCAAGACAGAGGTTTTGACGTTTCTTGAGCGCCTGCCATAACGTGGATTCAACTGATGCAGCACGTGCATCAGATTACATCAAGAGGCGGGAGAGAAACGATGTCATTTCGTTCCGCGGTCACCCGGTCGGGATTCCTTGGATTGTGCGCGGCGGCCGCGATCGGCCTGGCGGTGCCCGCGGCGCACGCGCAGCGCGCGGTGGAGCTGCGCTACGGCCACATGAACCCGCCGACCAGTGCGGCCGGCATCCAGGCGCAGATGCTTGCTGATGCGATCGCCAAGAACAGCAACGGGCAGGTGACCGTGAAGGTCTATCCGTCCTCGCAGCTCGGCAAGCTGCAGGAGCTGGCGGAAGCGGTCTCCACCGGCTCGATCGCTCTCTCGCACAACACGGCGGCCGGCATCGGCTCGCTCTACGAGCCCTTCGCGGCCCTCGACACGCCGTATCTCTACCGCGATTACAACCACCTGATGAAGGTGGTCGACGTCGACTCGCCGGTGATGAAGAAGCTCAACGAGGGCCTGGTCAAGGCGGCCGGCGTGCGCGTGCTCTATGCGTATTACTTCGGTACCCGGCACCTGACAACCAACAAGCCGGTCATGCAGCCCGCGGACCTCGCCGGCGCCAAGATCCGCGCCATCCCATTCCCCATCTACATGACCGCCGTCGAGGGGCTCGGCGCCGTGCCGATCCCGGTCGACTGGTCCGAGGTGCCGACGGCGCTGGCGACCGGCGTGGTCGCGGGGCAGGAGAACCCGGTGAACGTCGTGCTCTCCAGCAAGCTCTACGAGGCGCAGTCGCATCTGATGCTGACCGGCCACGTGATGAACGCGCAGATCATTGTCATCAACGAGCGCACTTGGCAGCGCTTCACGCCAGAGCAGCGCGAGGCGGTCGCGGCGGCCGCCAAGGACGTGCAGAAGCGCGCCAGCGAGATGGTGCGTCAGCAGGAGAGCGACGAGCTCACCAAGCTGAAGGAGCTCAAGATGACCGTGATCGGGCCCGAGCAGGGGCTCAAGCTCGACGCCTTCCGCGCTTCGGTCGGCAAGCTCGTGCAGTCGAAGTTCGCCAGCAAGTACGGCGACCTCTACAAAGAAGTCGCGGCGATCAACTAAAGGAACGGGGCGCCGGGCCCGTGCCGGCGCCTTCTTTGCCATGACGCCCGACTCAACCGCACCGGCCCGGGAAGGCTGGCCGGAGCGCGTCGCCAGCTGGGGCGAGGCGCTCGCCATGGCGATGCTGCTGGCGATGGCGGCACTGGTGGTGCTGCAGGTGATCGCCCGCGACGGCTTCCACCTCGGGCTCGCCTGGGCGGACGAGCTGGCGCGCTATGCCGGGCTCACCATCGTCTATCTGACCTCGCCGCTGCTGCTGCTGCGCAACCGGCATGTGCTGGTCGACATCCTGCTGAACATCCTGCCGGCGCGCCTGCGCATCGCCGTCGAATGCATCAACGATGTGCTGATGGTGCTGTTCGGCGCGCTGTTCCTGTGGGGCGGCTGGGTCTACATGCAGCGCGCCGGCAGGTTCTCCACACCGGCGCTCGGCATGCCCAACCTGGTCTTCTACGCGCCGGTGATGCTCGGCATGGTGCTGCTCTTCGCCGCCGCCGTGATCCGGGCAGCGCGGCAGGTCGCGAAGCTGCGGCGCGGCGACCTCACGCCGCCGCCGACCGACGGGGGCATCAAGCTATGATGAGCCTGTCGGCGCTCGTCCTATTCCTGATCATGATGATCTTCGGCCTGCCGATCGCCTTCGCGATGGGCGTGTCGGCGGCGGTCGTCATCTGGTGGAACGACTTTCCGATGACGGTCGTCGCCCAGCGCAGCGTCAACGCGCTCGATTCGACGCCGCTGCTCGCCGTGCCGCTCTTCATCTTCGCGGCCAGCCTATTCAACCACGCCGGCATCACGCGCCATCTGTTCGAGGTGATCCGCATCGTGGTCGGCCGCATCCGCGGCGGCCTCGGCCATGTCACCGTCCTGACCAACCTGGTCTTCTCGGGCATCTCCGGTGCCGCACTCGCCGATATCGGCGCGCTGGGCAGCACGCAGATCAAGCTGATGCGCGAGCAGAAATACCGCGACGAGTTCTCCGCCGGCATTACCATGGCCGCGGCGACGATCGGCCCGATCTTCCCGCCGAGCATCCCGCTGATCATCTTCGCTGCGGCCGCCGAGGTGTCGGCGGTGAAGCTGCTGCTCGCCGGCATCGTGCCCGCGCTGATCATCGCCGCCCTGCTGATGGTGCAGATCGCGATCATGGCGCGGGTGCAGAAGCTGCCGCGCGACACGGTCGCCTTCACCTGGTCCGGCTTCGGCCGCACCTTCCTGGTGGCATTGCCGGCGCTGGTCGCCCCGGTCATCCTGATCGGCGGCCTCGTCACCGGCCTGTTCGGCCCGACCGAGGTCGCCGGCGTGACCGTCGCCTACGCGTTCTTTCTCGGTACCGTCGTCTATCGCGAGCTGACCTGGAGCGGCATCGTCGCGGCCGCGCGCGAGACCGTGCAGGCGACGGCCAGCGTGCTCCTGATCGTCGCCTCCGCGGCACTCATGGCCTGGGTGTTCACGATCGACCAGATCCCAACCATCGCGGCGGAGCTGCTGCTGTCGCTGTCGCGCGATCCGCTGGTGCTGCTGTTCATTGTCAACGGGCTGCTGCTGGTCGTCGGCATGATCATGGAGTCGATCGCTGCCATCCTCATCCTCGCTCCGATCATCACGCCGGCGCTGATGCAGGCCGGCGTCGATCCCGTGCAGCTCGGCGTCGTGGTGGTCCTGAATCTGATGATCGGGCTGCTCACGCCGCCGGTCGGCATGAGCCTCTACATGGTCAGCATCATCGCACGCATGCCGCTACATCGCGTCATCGCCGGCGCCATGCCGTTCCTGATCCCGCTTTTGTTATCGCTGCTGGTGATCACGCTGTGGCCGGCGGCGTCGACCTGGCTGCCGAACCAACTCGTCAAGTGAACGGAAGAGACTATGAGCAGATTCTTCGGTGAGATCCGCCAGGCCGGCTACGTGGTGCCGGACATCGAGGCGGCGATGGACTATTGGAGCCGCACGCTGGGCATCGGCCCGTGGTTCTATGCGGAGCGCGTGCCGGTCGTGAATTTCCGCTACCGCGGCCAGCCGTCGTCGCCGCAGACCTCGGTGGCGCTCGCCAATTCCGGGCCGCTGCAGATCGAGCTGATCCAGCAGCGCAACGACGCGCCGACCATGTACCGCGACTTCACCGCCGCCGGCCGCACCGGCCTGCAGCACGTCGCCTACTGGACCGAGGCGTTCGACGACGACATGGCGCGCCTGTCCGCGCAGGGCTTCAAGGTCGGCATGAGCGGCGAGGTTGGCGAACGCGGCCGGTTCGTGTATTTCGAGACGGAGTATCACCCTGGTACGGTGATCGAGCTGTCGGAAGTGGCGGGCCCCAAGGGCAAGCTGTTCAAGCTGATCCGCGATGCGTCGCGCGGCTGGGACGGGCGCGATCCGGTGCGCCGCTTCCCCGATCTGAGCACCTTATGACGACCGCCGAACGACTCACCGCCACTTATCTCATAGAAACGCCGCTCGAGCCCGCGCGCGCCGCCGACGTCCTCGCCGGCGAGCAGTCCTGCGGCACCTTCGCGCGCGTGCATGGCGAGACCGACGAGCTGCGCGCCCGCGCGCGCGCCACGGTCGACGCGATCGAGGAGCTCGAGCCGCTGCAGGCACCCAGTCTGCCCAATGCGTGGCTGCAGCGGCAGGGTGTAGGCGGGCCGTGGCGCCGCGCGCGCGTGCGCGTCTCGTTCCCGACCGCCAATATCGGCGGCAACCTGCCAACACTCGCCGCGACTGTCGCCGGCAATCTCTACGACCTCGGCGAGACGACGGGCGTGCGGCTGCTCTCGCTCGACCTGCCGCGCGCCTACCGCGCGCGGTTCGAGCGGCCGCGCCAGGGCATTTCAGGCACGCGCCGCCTGGCCTCCGTGGCTGAACGACCGCTGCTGGGCACGATCATAAAGCCGAATGTCGGGCTCAGCGTCGAGCAGACGGCGGCCCTCGTCGGCGAGCTCTGCGAGGCGGGGATCGACTTCATCAAGGACGACGAGGTCTGCGCCAATCCGGACCACGCACCGCTCGCCGCGCGCGTGAAGGCCGTCATGGACCGCGTGCGCCGCTTCGAGGACCGCGCAGGGCGGCGCGTCATGGTTGCCTTCAACATCACCGACGATGTCGACACGATGCGGCGCCATGCGGAGCTGGTCGAGCGCGAGGGCGGCTCGTGCGTGATGGCGAGCCTCAACTGGTGCGGCTTCTCAGCGGTGACGGCGCTGCGCCGCTCGACCGGGCTTGCGATCCATGGGCACCGCAACGGCTTCGGCGCGCTGTCGCGGCATCCCGCACTGGGTATCGCGTTCGATGCCTATCAGGCGCTCTGGCGGCTGACCGGCATCGACCATCTGCATGTGCACGGGCTCGACGGCAAGTTCGCCGACAGCAATGAAGAGGTCGCGGCCGCGGCGCGCGCGTGCCTGGCGCCGCTCGGCGAAGACGACGGCGTGCTGCCGGTCTTCTCCTCGGGCCAATGGGCGGGGACGCTGCCGACGACCTACGCCGCGCTGAAGAGCGGCGACATGATCTTCCTTGCGGGCGGCGGCATCCTGGCGCATCCCGACGGGCCGCGCGCCGGCCTCTCCAGCCTGCAGCAGGCCTGGGACGCGATCCGCGCAGGCGAGACGCTGGAGGCGTTCGCGCGCAAGGCGCCGGAACTGCAACGCGCGCTCGCCTTCTTCGGCAAGCGCGCCGCCTGAGGACCCTCGTGGCGCCGCAGCGGACACCGCGTATCGGCTATTACGGCGACGACTTCACCGGCGCGACCGATACGCTCGCCACCGCAACACAGGCGGGCCTGCGCGCGGTCCTGTTCCTGGCGCCGCCGACGCAGGCGCAGCTCGATGCGGTCGGCCCGCTCGACTGCCTCGGCATCGCCGGTGTGGCG
>DATAAP010000194.1:0-11786 GCA_036260035.1 Alphaproteobacteria bacterium
AGCAGGGGCCGCAGACCTGGGAGCTCACCGCGGTACCGCTGGGCGAGCTAGTGCTGGTCACAGGCCGCGATGTCTCGCTCGCAGCCAATATGCGCGTGGCGCTCGCCGACTCGCGGCGACGCTACAAGGACCTTGTCGAAATCTCCAGCGACTTCGCCTGGGAGACGGACCGCAGCGGCGCCTTCGTCTTCGTCTCGCCGCGCGGCGCGCTTGGCTTTGCCGCCGAGCAGCTCGTCGGCCGCGACGCCTCGTTCATCCTCGATGACAGCGCGAGCGAGTCATCGCCTTTCGCTGCGCGCCGGCGCACCGAACAGCAGCAGGTCTGGGTGCGTGCCGCGGACGGTGCCGCGCGCTGCGTCTCGGTCTCGGCGATTCCGCTCTTCGATGGCAACGGCGCCTATGCGGGCGCGCGCGGGCTTGCGCGCGACGTAACCGAGGCGCTGCAGCGCGACACGGCGCTCGCCGAAGCGCAGAACCGCGAGCGGCTCGCGGCCTATCTGACGCGCACCATCCGCGATGAGGTGCAGCCGGAGGCGATGCTCGGTGCTGCCGTTGGCGCGATCACGCGGGCGCTCGGCGCCGCCGGCGCGATGATCTGGCGCGTCGACAACAACGGCGCGCCGAGCCGTGCCGCGGAGTTCGGCGAGCCCGCACCGGCCGACCTTGACGGGGCCGCCGTGATCGAGCAGCTTCGCGCCAGCGCACGCATGCGCGGCGATGCGCCGCTTGAGGTCGGCCCGGCGCTGGCCGTCGCCGCCAGCTATCGCCAGGCGCTCAACGGCGCTGCGATCTTGTGGCGCGCGCCGGACGCGCTAGGCTGGAGCGCATCCGACCGCGCCGTCGTCGGCGATTTCGCGGGCCAGCTCGGCATAGCGTTAGCACAGCTCGAGCAGCACGAGGCGCTGGCGCGCCTCGCGCGCAACGACGCGCTGACCGGGCTGTATAACCGCCGCACGTTCAACGAGCTGCTGGAACAGCGCCTGGCGCAGGCGGACCGCAGTGGGCGCTGCGGCGCGCTGCTCTTCATCGATCTCGACAACTTCAAGCTCGTCAACGACCGCTTCAGCCATCAGCGCGGCGACGAGGCGCTGAAATGCGTCGCCGACAAGCTGCGGCAGGGCTCGCGCGTCGGCGACGTGGTGGCGCGGCTCGGTGGCGACGAGTTCGCTCTATGGCTGGAGGATATCGACGAGGCGGGGGCCGTCGCCAAGGCGCGCCTGCTGCTCGCATTCAATGTGGAGCTGGCGCCGTTTTCGGGCGACGAGAAACGCCCGCTCGGCCTTTCCGTCGGCATCGCGATCTACGTGCCGCGCCAAGGCGAGAACGCCGCCGCCCTGATCCTGCGTGCCGATGCCGCCATGTATCGCGTCAAGCACGGCGCCAAGAACGGCTTCGCGGTGGCGTCGCCGGCCGGGAGTGGGGCATGAGCGACGCGAGCTACGAGCGCGACAAGCGCCTCGCCGCCGATCCTGATATCCAGGTGCGCCGCGGGGTCGCGCGCAGCCGGAGCGCGCGGCCGGAGATCCTCTACTATCTTGCGACGGATTCGGCCGCCTCGGTACGGCGCGAGATCGCGGCAAACGAGCGGACGCCGGCGCAAGCGGACCTGCTCTTGGTCCGAGACCCCGACGAGGCGGTGCGCGCCGATCTAGCGCGCAAGGTGTCGGCGCTGCTGCCCAACCTCACCGCCGACGAGCAGAGCCAGGCGCGTGAGCGGGTGATCGAAATGGTATCGACCCTGGCGCGGGACGCGGCCGTGCGTGTGCGGCAAGTCGTCGCGGAGACGCTGAAGGATGTCGCCAGCGCACCGGCGGGCATCATCCGGCAGCTCGCCGAGGACATCGAGCTCGTCGTCGCAGAGCCGGTGCTGCGCTGGTCGCCGCTGCTGACCGATGACGACCTGCTGGAGATCATCGGCAGGAGGCCGATCCCGGGCGCCGTCGCCGCGATCGCCCAGCGCGCCGGCGTGAGCGGTGTGGTCGCCGACGCCATCGTAGCGGCGGATGACGAGGCGGCCGTCGCGGCGCTGCTGGCGAATTCGTCCGCACAGATCCGCGAAGAGACGCTCGATCTCATCGTCGAGCGGGCGCCGGCGCGCACATCCTGGCATCCGCAGCTCGTCAGCCGGCCAGTGCTGCCGTCGCGGTTGGTCAGGCGGATCGCCTGCTTCGTCGCGGCGACCTTGCTGCACACGCTCGAACAGCGTGCCGATCTCGATCCGCAAACCCGCGCGGCGGTATCGGCGGAGGTCGGGCGCCGGCTCAACGACGCGCCCGCGCCATCCGAGGAGCAGACGGCGACCGCCGAGGAGATCGTGGCAAAACTCAAGGCGCAAGGAGCACTCGACGAGGATGCCGTCTTTGCGGCGATGGGCGAGGGCAAGCGCGCCGTCGTCAAGGCGGCGCTCGCGGTGTTGAGTGGCGTCGGCGGCGCGGCGGTGGAGAAAATCATGTCCTCGCACAGCGCCAAGGGGATCGTCGCGCTGGTATGGAAGGCGGGCTTAAGCCCGCGCCTCGCCAGCCAGATCCAGCTTCGTCTCGGCGGCATCCCGCCGCGCCAGGTCCTGTCGGCGCGTGGCGGCGAAGGCTGGCCGCTCAGCCCCGAGGACATGAGGTGGCATCTCGAGTTCTTCGGGGCGAAGCTCTGAAGCGCGCGGCCGGAGGTCCAATTAGGGCAAGGCTGAGACTCGCCGCCACACGCTCTGGCCATCGTAGTTTGGAAAAGGTTGCAGCCCGGCGGGTCACGGGGATCGGGGGTGCCGCCGCCGGGCTGCGCTATCACGGCATAGACACGATGCCGGGACAGAACTGGATTTCGACGAAGCCAACATTGCTCCGTACTCGACACAATATATTCGACAATAATTAACGGAGCGTAAACCGCGATCTAATGCGTCAGGCCCCGTTGCCGATCATCGTGCCGACGCCGCGCTCGGTGAACAGCTCGAGCAGGATGGCATGCGGCACACGGCCGTCGAGGATCACGGCCGCCTCCACGCCGCGGTCGACGGCATAGAGGCAGGTCTCGACCTTGGGGATCATGCCGCCGGAGATCGTGCGGTCGGCGATCAGCGCCTTTACCTGCGCGACCGAGAGCCGCGAAAGCAGAGCCTTGTTTTTGTCCAGTACGCCGGCGACGTCGGTCATCATCAGCATGCGTGCGGCGCGTACGGCACCGGCGATGGCGCCGGCCACCGTGTCGGCATTGATATTGTAGGTCTCGCCGTCGGCGCCCACACCCACCGGCGCTACGACGGGAATGATGTCGGACTTGGCGAGCGTCTCGAGGATGGTCGGGTTGATGCGGTCGGGCTCGCCGACGAAGCCGAGATCGAGCACGCGCTCGATATTCGAATCCGGGTCCCGCTTCGTGCGCGTCAGCTTGCGCGCGAGCAAGAGTCCGCCGTCCTTGCCGCTGAGGCCGACCGCGCAGCCGCCAACCTTGTTGATTGCGGCGACGATGGCCTTGTTGATCGAGCCGGCCAGCACCATTTCGACGATCTCGACGGTCTCGGCGTCGGTCACGCGCAGTCCGTCGACGAAGTTGCTCTTGATGTTGAGCCGCTCCAGCATCTGGCCGATCTGTGGCCCGCCGCCATGCACGACGATCGGATTGATACCGACCTGCTTCAGCAGCACTACATCGCGGGCGAAGTCGCTGGCGACCGCCTCGTCGCCCATTGCGTGGCCACCGTACTTGACGACGATCGTCTTGCCCGCAAAGCGGCGCATGTAGGGCAGGGCTTCGGAGAGGACTCTCGCCTTGGCGACCGCTTCGCTGTTCTGGCTGTCGTGCATGGGCATTCTTGGCTGTTGGCGCGCTTCACTTTCATCGCCGATCACGCATGTGGCGCGACCCCACCCTACCCTCTCCCCGTAGGCGGGAGAGGGTCCCGGAAGAGTGGGCGGCGCCACAAGGGCAGACCTGCGAAGGCGAGTCCTAGCCTAAGGCGGCCAACGCCGCCAGCGTGGCGCGCAGCTCGGGAATGCCTTGGCCGGTCTCCGCACTCGTGGCGATCACCTCGGGATGCGCCGCGACGTGCTTCGCGGCTTCTTCGCTCACGATGGCGATCCGTGCCTGCGCTTCGGCCGGCATGAGCTTGTCGACCTTGGTCAGCACGATTTGGAAGCTCACGGCAGACTCGTCGAGCAGCTTCATCGTCTCACGGTCGCTGTCTTTGAGGCCGTGGCGCGCGTCGACCAGGACCAGCACGCGTCGCAGGGTCGGCCGGCCGCGCAGATACGTGCGGATCAGCTTGCCCCAATCCTGCACCTGCTTTTTGGCGACGCGCGCGAAGCCGTAGCCCGGCATGTCGACCAGCATGAGCCGGTCGTCGAGCGAAAAGAAGTTGAGCTGCTGCGTCCGCCCGGGCTCCTTGGACGTGCGCGCCAAGGTCTGCCGCCCGGTCAGCGCGTTGACCAGGCTCGACTTGCCGACATTGGAACGGCCCGCGAACGCGATCTCTGGCAGGCGGCCAGGCGGCAGCGCCTCCTGCCGCGCGGCACCGGCCACAAATGCGCACTCGCGCGCGAAGAGTAGGCGCCCGGCCTCGAGTGCCGCCGGGTCGGCCTCGCTCACTTCGCCGGCGCGGGGTGCGCCTTCATCTGCCGCAGGATCACCCATTGCTGCAGCACCGAGAGGATGTTGTTCCATGCCCAATAGATCACCAGGCCGGCAGCGAAGGGCGCCAGGATGAAAGTGAAGATGAACGGCATGGCGAGGAAGATGCGCGCCTGGATCGGATCGGGCGGTGCCGGATTCAGCTTCTGCTGCAGGAACATGGTGACGCCCATGATGATCGGCCATGCGCCGACAGTGGCGCCCAGCAGATAGACCTCCGGCGGGCTCCAGGGCAGCAGGCCGAACAGGTTGAAGATCGACGTCGGATCGGGCGCCGACAAGTCACGGATCCAGCCGTAGAACGGCGCATGCCGCATCTCGATCGAGATGAACAGCACCTTGTACAGCGCGAAGAAGACCGGGATCTGGACAATCACCGGAAGGCAACCGGCAAGGGGGTTGGCGCCGACGCGCTTGTAGAGCGCCATCATCTCCTGCGACATCTTCTGTCTGTCGTCGCCGTACTTCGCGCGCAGCTTCTCCATCTCCGGCTGGAGCAGCTTCATCTTGTTCATCGCCTTGTAGGACTTGTTGGCGAGTGGGAAGAAGACGAGCTTCACCAGGACCGTGAGCAGCAGGATGGCGAGGCCGTAATTGCCCAGCAGCTTGTAGAAGTAGTCCAGGATCAGAAAGATCGGCTTGGTGAACCAATAGAACCAGCCGAAATCGATCGTGCGATCGAAGCGGGTGATGCCGAGGCTCTCCTCATAGTGGTTGATGAGGCTGAGCTCCTTGGCGCCCGCGAAGACGCGGTTCGTCGTCTCAATCGTAGCACCCGGCGCGGCGGTCATCGCTGGCCCCAGGAAGTCGGCCTGATAGCGGTCATCGCCATTGCTGAGGCTGTGGTTGAAGCGAGCCTTCACCGGCACCTTCTGGTCCGGCACGAGGGTCACCAGCCAGTACTTGTCGGTAATGCCGATCCAGCCGCCGGTGGTGTCGTATTCGATCTTCTTCTTGTCCGTGAGGTCGCTGTAGCTCGGCTCGCGCAATGTGCCGTCCATCACGGCGATCGGGCCTTCGTGCAGGATGTAGAACCCTTCGGTCTTGGGCGTGCCGGTGCGTGCGACGAGCCCGTAGGGGAAGAGCTGGGCCGGCGCCGATCCGGTGTTCACGACGCGGTCGGTGATGCGGAACATGTACTCGCCGTCCAGAGCGATGCGGCGCTCGAAGCGCAGGCCTTGGCCGTTGTCCCAGCTGAGCGTGACCGGCGTCGACAGGTTGAGCGTGCGCTGGTCAGCACTCCACTCGGTGTCGGGCCCGGGCACGGCGGCGCCTTGCTGCGCCACCCAGCCGAACTCGGCGAAATAGGACTGCGGCAGCCCATGCGGCGTCAGCAGCGTGATCGCCGGGCTGTTCGGATTCACGGTCTCGCGATACTGCGTGAGCTTGAGATCGTCGATGCGCGCGCCCTTGAGCAAGAGGGAGCCCTGCATGGCCGGCGTCTCGATGCGCACGCGCGGCTGCTGCGCGACCAGGGTCTGGCGGTCGACCGCCGGCGCCGTGGCTGGTGCCGCGGCGGGCGGAGCGCCTGGCGTCGGCGCGGTGGACGGCGTGCCGGGGACCGGCTGCGAGGGCGCGGTCGGCACGGTTTGCGTCGCGGTCTGGCTTGCGGCGCGCTCGGCCTGCTGCGCGCGCTCGCGGTCGAGGCGCGGCTTGTTCACCAGGAACTCGAAACTGAGCACGATCAGGATCGAGAGCGCGATGGCGATGATGAGGTTCTTGTTCTCAACCATGATCGGCTATCCGGAAGCTCCAGCAGGAAAAATGAGTGTCAGTGGCAATTGCCGCAGCGATGAGTCGCCGGCGGCACGGGATCCCAGCCTTCGCCGCCCCACGGATGGCAGCGCGCGAGCCGGCGCAGCGCGAGCCATGTGCCGAAAAGCGGGCCATGCGCGATGACCGCCTCGCGCGCATATTCGGAACAGCTCGGCATGAAGCGGCAGGCCGGCCCGATCAAGGGCGAGATCACGTATTGGTAGACGCGGATGGCCGCGACGAAAATCCACGAGATCGGATTCACGGTGTCCCGCGTCCTTTGGGCGTCAGTGCCTCGAGTGCCTTGCGCAGATCGTCCAGCAGCTGCGGCCAGGACCGGTCCAGCGTGCCCGCGCGCGCGACCAAGACGTAGTCATAACCGCGCGTCCCCGCAACCGGCAAAACCGCCTGCGCCGCCGCGCGCAGCCGCCGCTTGGCACGGTTGCGCACGACCGCACCGCCTAGCTTCTTGGTCGCGGTGAAGCCGCAGCGCATCGCCTCGCTGCATGGTCCTGGCGCTGCCTGCAGCACGAGCCCGGGCAGGGCGGCCTTGCGCCGCGATGCGGCCACTTTCAGGAATTCTTCGCGTCGCTTGAGGCGACCGATGGCCGCACGCATGGCTGGCCATCTCGCGCCTCGCCCCGGCCGCTCAGGCGGAGAGGCGCTTGCGCCCCTTGCCGCGCCGGCTCGCCAAGACGCGGCGGCCGCCGACCGATTCCATCCGCTTGCGGAAGCCGTGGCGGCGCTTGCGGACGAGCTTGCTGGGTTGATAGGTACGCTTGCTCACGAGCCTGCACTCCGATCCGGACAATAGGAGATGGCGAGCCTCGCCGCATGCCAGGCCCGAAACAGGGCCGGGCTTATAAAGCCCCTGTCGGATCAAGTCAATTGTGCCGTGCCGCGACAGAATCCGCCGGACCGGGCAAAATCGCTTCACGGTCAAATGATTGGCCGCGGGGGAGGGGGGCTCCTAGAGTCGGTTGCGGCGGGTGCGGTAAGACGCCCTTCGCCATGGAGCCCGGTGAGGATGGCGTCTGTCACGTCCGCGAACGAGAATAGGAAGTCGCGTGCCGCCCGTTGGCTGCCGCTGGCCTGCCTCGCGGCCGGGTTCGTGGCGTTCTTCGCGTTGGGCCTGCACGACTATCTGAGCCTGCGCACGCTGAAGCACAACCGCGCCGAGCTGCTGGACTGGGTCTCGGCGCGCCCATTTCTCGCCCCCCTGGTCTATATCCTCGCCTACGCGGCCGTGGTGAGTTTCTCGCTGCCGGGAGGTGCCGTGCTGACAATCACCGGCGGTTTCCTGTTCGGCACGGTGTTCGGGTGCGCCTATGCCGTGATCGGGGCGACGATCGGCGCAGTCGTCGTGTTCCTGGCGGCGCGCACCGCCTTGGGCGACGCGTTGCGCGCCAAGGCCGGCGGGGCGATCAAGCGCATGGAGGAGGGATTCCGCGAGGACGCGTTCAACTATCTCCTCGTATTGCGCCTCGTGCCGCTGTTTCCTTTCTTCATCGTCAATCTGGTGCCGGCCTTCCTCGGCGTCGGGCTCGGGGTATACGCCGCGGCGACCCTGCTCGGCATCATTCCCGGCGCTCTCGTCTACGCCAGTGTCGGCAGCGGCGTTGGCGCCGTCTTCGACGCCGGCGACAAGCCCGATCTCGGCATCCTGTTCAAGCCGAAGATCCTGCTGCCGATCATCGGCCTCTGCGTTCTGGCGCTGGTGCCGGTCGCCTACAAGCGCCTCAAGAAGAAATGAGCGAGCGCCTCGACGTCGACATCTGCGTGATCGGCGCCGGCTCGGGCGGGCTGTCGGTCGCGGCTGGCGCCTCGCAGCTCGGACAGAAGACCGTGCTCTGCGAGCGGAGCCTGATGGGCGGCGACTGCCTGAACTATGGCTGCGTGCCGTCGAAGTCGCTGATCGCCGCCGCGCGCGCGGCCACAGGGATGCGCGAGGCGGGGCGCTTCGGCGTGCGCGCAGCGGAACCGCAGGTCGACCATGCGTCGGTGCGCGAACACGTGCGCAGCGTCATCGCGGCGATCGCACCCAATGATTCCGTGGAGCGCTTCACCGGCCTTGGCGTCAAGGTGATCCAGGCGAGTGCGGCATTCATATCTCCTGACGAGCTGCGCTGCGGCGAGTATACGATCAAGGCGCGGCGCTTCGTGATCGCGACCGGCTCATCGGCCGCGGTGCCGCCGATCCCGGGCCTCGCGAAGGAGCATGGCGGTGAAGGGGTGCCGTTCCTCACCAACGAGACGGTGTTCGATCTTACCGAGCGGCCGCGCCATCTGATCGTCATCGGTGGCGGGCCGATCGGCTGCGAGCTGGCGCAGGCGCATCGCCGCCTCGGTGCCGAGGTGACGGTGATCGAGGCGCTGCCCTCGATCCTGAGCAAGGACGATCCGGAGCTGGCCGATTTCGTCCGACGTCGAATGCGCCACGACGGCGTGCGGCTGCTGGAAGGCGTGAAAGTGCTGCGCGTCGAGGGAAGAGCCGGCGATCTTGCCGTCATCGTCGACCAGGGCGGAGAGCAGCGTATCGCCGGCTCGCATCTTCTCGTCGCGACCGGCCGCCGCGCCAACGTGAAAGATCTCAATCTCGAAGCGGCGGGCGTGAAGTACTCGCCCAAGGGCATCGAGGTGGACGCCCATCTGCGCACACCCAACCGCAGGATCTATGCGATCGGCGACGTCGCCGGCGCCTACCAGTTCACGCATATCGCCGGCTATCACGCCGGCATCGTCATCCGGCACGCGCTGTTTCGCCTACCGGCGAAGGTCGACTACCGCGCCGTGCCGTGGGTTACTTACACCGCGCCGGAGCTCGCCAATGTCGGCCTGACCGAAGCGGAGGCGAAAAAGTCTGGCGAGACCTTGCGCATCCTGCGCTGGCCCTTCCACGAGAACGACCGCGCCCAGGCGGAGCGCGAGACTGAAGGCTTAGTGAAAATCGTTGCGACGAGAGGTGGCCGCGTGCTGGGGGCAGGGATCGTTGGGCCGCATGCGGGCGAGCTGATCCAGCTCTGGAGCCTGGTGATATCGAAGCGCCTCAAGCTTGGCGACGTCGCGAACCTGATCCTGCCTTATCCGACGCTCGGCGAGGTCAACAAGCGTGCGGCCGGCAGCTTCTTTACCCATAAGCTCTTCTCGCCCTTCACGCGCAAACTCGCCCGTTTCTTGGGGAAGTTCGGCTGATTCAATCCGCCACGGCTTCCCGCGGCGGGCTTCCATTCATCAGGCGGTCACGCGTGAACATGTGCAGACGGTCGCGGCCGAGCATGAAGACGCGAAAGCCGGTGCGGCCGAACAAGCCGGCGATGGCGAAGTCGAGCACGTCGAGCCCGCCGGTGAAGGCGCCAAAGGCCGGCATCACCATGCGCCGGCCGTCGGTGACGAAGCACGGCGCCGAGATGCTCTGTCCGCGCGCGCTGACCGCCGCCTTGGGATGAAAGTGCCCGCACACCTCGCCGAACGGCAGGTGGCCGTTCTCCGGCTGGTGGCGCAGCGCCAGCGCGCCAATGCGGATCTCCGGCTGCACCGTGCCGCCAAGCTCGGCGGGCGGTGCGGGATCGTGGTTGCCGGCGACCCAGATCCAGTCATGTGCCTGCACCATGCGGCGCAAATGGTCGCGGTCGGGTGCGGACAGCCGCTCCGCCGCCTCGCCGTCGTGGAAGGAATCGCCGAGGCAGGCGACGCGCTGCGGACGATAGCGCTGCAACACGCGCGCAAGCCGGTCCAAGGTCGCGCGCGTGTCGTAGGGCGGCAGGAACTGCCCGCGCCGCGCGAAGCTCGAGCCCTTCTCGAGATGCATGTCGGAGACGACGAGCAGCCGCTCTTCGGGCCAGAATACCGCGCCCGACGGATCGGCGAGGAGTGCCGTGCCATTGACGGTGATGCGTGCACTCATGCCCATCTGTCTCGCACGCCGCGGCTCGGAATCGAGTGAGTCATTTGGTCGCTGTGTATAGGGCGTTCTCGCGCCTATTCCCAGCGCGTCGCGCGGCGCGGACAGGCTGAAGCCTTCGCGCAAGGCGAACTGGCCGCGCTATCGCTTTAAAATCTCGCCGATCGTCAGTCGAATCGCCGATCGCGCGCTGTCGATCGTCTCCGCGAGCGTGAAGCCAAAATAGAAGCGGTAGTAGTGCCAGGTGGTGGCCGCCAGATAATAGCGGATATTGGCAGCGGCTATCTTTCGATCGCGGTCGGATCTGTGTCCTGCATGGGCGTCGATCAGCGAGCGCGCCGCCTGCCAGCGCTCCTTAGCAACGGTGTCGTGTATCCGCTTGAATACCTCGGTGTGCAGCGCCGACCTGACTAGGTCCGCTTTCGCTTCGAAGCGGGCGTAAAGCACGCGCGGGTAGTCGGGCAAGTCGTCGATCTTCGCGGGTGGAGCGGGCGCCCGCAGGTTGCGCACGACCTCCGCAGCGACCGCATCCAAGAATTCTTCTCGCGAAGCGAAGTAGCGGAAGACGGTGCGCTCCGACATCCCCGCATGTTTGGCAACGGCGCGGACTGTTAGCTCAGTCACGCCTGCGCGTTCGAGCAGTTCGAGCGCGGAGACAAGAATGAGTTTCTCGGTCGCGTCGGTGTGCCGGTCGACTAGGGAGAGGGCGCTTGACATATAGTATGACTCATTGTCATAGTGCATGACACACTAGCAGGGAGAGGCCTCATGAGCAAGCAAGCAGTCGCGGTGAGGCACGGTGAGGGCGAGACGCTCTCTGTGCTGGGCGCGCAGGTCCGGTTCCTGTGCGAAGCGGCCCGGACGAACCATGCGTTTTCGCTCATGGAAGTCCTTCTGCCGAAGGATCAAGGACCGCCGCCGCACGATCATCCGTGGGACGAGGCGTACTACGTGCTGGATGGCCAGGTCCGTTTCATGCTGGGCGAAGAGACGCAGGTGTTCGAGCGAGGCGACTTCATCTATGCCCCCGGCGGGACGGTTCACGCGTTCAAAGGCGCATCGGAGCAGCCGGCGCGCGTTCTTGTGTTCGACGCGCCCGCCACCGCCGAACAGTTCTTCCGCGACGTCGACCGCGAGGTGAAGTCTTATCCCGCCGACCTGCGAAAAGTGCCGGAGATCGGACTGCGGCATCAGATGCGCTTTAGGCCCATGCCCGCGCCAGCATCGTAGCGACTACAGCAGCAAATCCTGCTTCGGCGCGTCTTCGCGCGTCGCTTCCTCTATGAGTTCTTCGGCTGCCTCGTCCAGCAGCGAGTCGAGCGTTGCGCCGCCATAGACGTGCTCCTTGCCGACTTCGAGCAGCACGGGGACGGCGAGCGGCGAGACGCGGTCGAGATGGCGGTGAGTGATGCGCCCCCTGACGCGCGCCAGCATGTCGCCGAGGCGGCGGACATCAGTGAGGCCGGTCGCGGCATCGGCGCGGGTTGCGCGCAGCAGCACGTGGTCGGGC
>DATAAP010000195.1:0-1815 GCA_036260035.1 Alphaproteobacteria bacterium
GATCGCGCCAGTAGAGTGTCGCCGCCAGGATGCGGCCATGCCAGAGCGCGAGAATGGGAGGCTTGCCCGAGCGCAGCAGCGCGTCGTAGTGATGCGCGCCTTCGATGCGCCAGGTCCACGTGCGCCCGATCGCAGCGACAACCGGGGTCGCAGCCCCGGCGATAAGCGCTGCTTTGACGTGCTGGGCAGGGCTGAGCATTCGATGTGCCGGCTTTTCTCAATGCTCGCCGGGGCCCCACCCCCGGCTCGCGCGCGATCGGCGGCTTCGCGCCTCGCACGGGCCGCAGGCGCTCGCTTGCGCTACATACCCTCGTACTGAGGCCCGCCGCCACCTTCGGGCGGGACCCAGTCGATGATCTGGTAGGGATCCATGATGTCGCACGTCTTGCAGTGGACGCAGTTCGACGCGTTGATCTGCAGCTTCTTGCCGCCGTCCTCGGCATCGACCATCTCGTACACGTTCGCCGGACAGAACCGCAGGCATGGATTGCCGTACTCCTCACGGCAGCGCGTCCTGCAGATATCGGTGTCGTGCACGATGAGGTGTGACGGCTGATCTTCGGCGTGCCGCGTGCCGGAATAGTGCACGTTCGTGAGGCGGTCGAACGTGAGCTGACGGTCGATTCGCGCGGGTCTCACGGTGGATTCCGGTTCCGGCCGCCCCTCCGTGTAGTAGTCAGCGACCTTCGCCACGCGCTCGTATCCCGCATGCGCGGGCATCGGATCCCGCACCCACCAGCCGCCGGTCACCAGCGACAGCCCGGAGTACGCGATACCGGCCAGGAGGCCGTAGCTGAAACTCTGGTGCACGTTCCGCACCGGATAGAGTTCGCGCCGCACGTCACCACCGGCGATGCGCGCTTCGTAACCTTGCAGTTTCGCGGCTGACACGTCACCCGCCCGAACAGCCTCGAAGGCGGTCTCGGCCGCGTGCATCCCGGTCCGCATCGCGAGGTGCACCCCTTTGAGGCGCATCGAATTGAGAAAGCCGCCGGCGTCACCCGCGATCAACACGCCGTCTGCGTAGAGGCGCGGGATGGTGTGCCATCCCCCTTCCGGCAGCGCCTTCGCACCGTAGCGCACCATCTGGCCGCCCGCGAGCATCCCCGACACGAGTGGATGGCGCTTGAAGTGCTGGAAGGCGACGTGCGGATCGAACATCGGGTCGCGATAGTCGAGCCCGGTCACGAATCCGACCGACAGCACGCCATCCGGCATCGCGTAGATGAACCCGCCGCCGAATTCCTCCATGCGCAGCGGATACCCCATCGTGTGGACCACGGTGCCCGCCTCCACGCGATCCTTCGGCACCTCCCACAACTCCTTGATGCCGATCGCATAGAGCTGCGGCGCGCGCCCTGCATCGAGCGCCAGCCGGCGCACGAGTGCTTTCGTCAGGTTGCCGCGCACGCCGTCGGCAAGGATCGTGACCTGCGCGCGAATGTCCACGCCCGGTTCGAACGTCGGCTTCCGTTCGCCGTGCTTGCCGATCCCGCGATCGCCGGTCCGCACGCCCGCCACGCGCGCGCCGTCGAACAGCAGCTCCGCCGCCGAGAACCCCGTGAACAGATCGATGCCTTCCGCCTCGACCAGGCCGCCGAGCCACTTCACAAATCTGTTCAGCGAGATGATGTAGTTGCCGTGGTTGCGCAGCGGCGGCGGCGTGAGCGGGAAGCGGACCTTCCCCGCCCGTGTGAGGAAGTACACCTCGTCTTTGTGCACCTCGGAGGCAAGCGGTGCGCCGCGCTCCTTGAAGTCCGGAACGAGCTGCCGCAGCGCCGACGGGTCGAGGACGGCGCCCGACAGCATGTGCGC
>DATAAP010000196.1:0-12705 GCA_036260035.1 Alphaproteobacteria bacterium
ATCGACCGTCTTTGCACAGAGTTCGTCATCCGGCACTAGTCGTTTAACCGAGTGACACAACCGCCGTTGCGCCACGACCTGGCGATTCTCCAGATAGTTCTCCTGCGGGGTCCATGTCGCGCGGCGAAGTACTCTTGAACGAGCCGCGAGCTGTTGGCCAAGCCTTCGCTACCTTGCCCATGAAGGCGTTATACTGAGCCGGTAGGTTTCGGCCCGGTCCCGTGTGCCGGCACGACAGCGCAAAGACCATCAGCTCCGTCTGAAGCATGCGGACATGAACGGCCGTCCGTTCCTCATCCGTGAGGCAGCGCGCCGCTACACCACCCAATGGCACGGGTGCTTGCACAGCGATGATCGAAGCCGAAGCGAATCTCCTGAAGATAGCGTGCCCGCCTTGAGCGTCGCGGCCGTGGTTCATCTACTTTTCTGTCGGACTTGCCTCTACGCAGGGGACGATTGCCGACTCGCGTTTGCTTTCGAACGATCCATCGCCAAATCACCGGCCCGGCCTTGCCGTTTTCCTTGCTACTCGGCCAGTCTCAACAGGGTACAGCGTAGAGCCGGCGCCGTGAGCAATGTGATCTGCTGCCCTTGATGCTACGCCGATCGCATTTCAAGCGGCTCAGCCGGGACCAGATGCGAGGGATGACGCTCGCCGGCTTTCTACCGTAGCACCGGGGTTCCCGCCGTTGCCAATGATCGCCTTGACCCAGCGATATAAGTGCCGTCCCGCATGAGGAAGCACAGAACGAGCGCTTCCCCAGACCGCATTGGCGCGGCGGGCGAGGTGCCGCGCGGCCCTGGACCAGGCGAGCCAGAAAGGGGTGGTCTCGGAGAAGGCGGACCCCCGACGGGCGTTACGCGACATGCCACCCGGGCGGGCGCATCCTTGGCCTCCGTGACAGGCACGCCAAGCTCGACCAAATCTGCGATCAAGAGGTCCCGAAAGTAGTCCGGCACGGTGCCTTGGACGGATGGGACCGCAGTCGGCTTCGCTTCCTCACCCGCGGCGGCCTTCGCAAGGTCCTCAGCAATAGCGCGCGCGACCCCGCTCCAATCATCAGACGCCAGCGGTCTGATTTCAGGCTGTGTGCGCGGCGGCGGTGCTGGAGCGGTGCACGCGGCGAGAACGCCTGATAACAACAGACATGCGAATCCTCGCACCATGGGCGGACCTCGCTTTCTGCTGGATGCAGGCGAGCGTGCATCTACGTGCGTTGACTGGCAATACGGCCAACGGTGTTATGTCTAATACGAGAATAAAACGCAGGCGGGCTGCGCGCAGCGAGATGTCGCAGCATCGCGTGAGACGACATCAATCGGCGGCAATCAGCTACCATTGCATGAGTGGCCATCGAGCGACGGCAATAGATCCGCCAAGCCACATCAGACAACTGGAACGAGGCCCCGTGCTGCGGGTTGTTCTTACAAACAAGCGCTAAGGAGGGCAGCGGTGAGGCGCACCCTGCACCGTGGCAACTTAGTCCGATCGCTGTTGGTCAGCTTATCGGTTGTGGTTCACCAAGCCGCGTGTGCGCCAATGTTGGCCGTAGACGCGGCCTCGACCGCAGCAACAGGAAAAGGAACGACGGAGCACGCGCTCGATGAGATGACTGGAAAGGACTGCCGCATTATTGAAGGCGTTGCGCGTTCAGATCGCCGTCTGTGCGAGCCGCGCGGTACACCGGCAACCGACCGTGATTTTAAGGGCCTCTCACGTCAGTAGACGTAAAGCGGCTCTTTTGCGCAGACGAGGCTGGATCGGTGCGGGCAGCTGCGCATCGAAATTGGAGGCGAACAGTCATTACTGCTCAATGCGTTGCTTCGCCGGAAGCTCGGTTCCGAGATGACGGAGCTGCAGCTCCTCCGACCAGCAAAGGGGCAGACACCAAGTTGGTTGTTCATCTCAAGCTTTGTCGATCCTACTGGCCAGTTGCCATAGGCATGGCTGTCATAGGCGGCAAGCTCCATAACCGAACCATGATCTTGCCGCGCGATAACTCCAGATGCCGGCGCCGCGGCACATTGGCCGCGATCTCGTCGAGAGGAAGTAGTGGCAGGTAAACGCGGTTGTTTACTGGTAGGCCGTCGCCACAGCCCGTAGATCGACCAAGGAATTCCCCGCTGCCGTCAAGACGCCGCCAATCGATGGCGCAACGGGACCTCCGTTCCGGCTCCGCCAGCGTCTTTGATCGTGCCTCGACCTGCTCGTCCAGAATTGACGGGTCATCGTAGCGCGGCCTGTTCATCCTCGAGCTTATCGGATACCCGCGCCAACGAGGTGATCGAGTAGCGTAAGATCGCACGCCGCTTTGCGATGCTCCGACTTCCGCCTCGACCTGTCTCACCCGGCAGCTAACCCATGACTGGCGAGAAGGAGCTGCCGAGGGGCTGAACGCCAGCCCCTCGGTGAGCGGAGTCCCTCGATCCGGTCTACGACCAAGCGTTGGTCCAGACTAGCTATGTGTCAAAGAAACGCCCAGTCGGAGTTCGCCGATTCTGACTGATGAAGATCGACGGCGAGGAGGTCGACCTGATCATGCTCCTCCTCGCACTCGGCCGTCTCGGCCTCTTCTTCTTCTTCTTCGCCCTCGCGCTTGTGCTCTTCGTCGTGCTCAGCCGTCTCGGCCTCTTCTTCTTCCTCGTGCTTGTGCTCTTCGTCGTGCTCGGCCGTCTCGGCCTCTTCGTCATCGTCGAAGTCGAACTTGTCCTCCCACTTATCCTCCCAGAAGGCGAGCTTGGCCTCCTTGTCACTCTCGTTGTCGTCCCACTCCTGCGAAGTACGCATGGCAACCTCCCTAAGTTGCGATCGCGGAGCCGACTATTTGATTCTCAAGGATTTCCAAGAGCCCCTAAACGGCTAAATAGTAGATATCCAAAAACCTACAAACGAAAATTTCGTCCTCGCGAAACTTCGCCGCGTGCTCACGCTTAGGGCCGCCAAATGGCGCCGCACAATGGGCGCTTTACCGCCGTGGCGTAATTGCCGGTGCCCGCGACAAGGCGCCTCACCTCAATAAGTGGGAAAGCTCCCTCAGTCCTGGCGCTGGTCGCAAGGGCATGGAGCGATACGGCGCTCTGCGTCTCATCGACGCCATCCGCGAGACGCACGAAGCATACCGCGCTGGGCCGATTTTCGATTGCGCTAGTCTGCGGCCGGGCGTGCTGGCAAGATCGCCTTTACGCTCGTGTCGACGATAACGAACTCGGGTCCGGGCTTCGCGAGAATGCCGGGCAACGCCTGCAAATCCGCCGTCGTGCGAAGGCGCGTGGCGTTGAAGCCGAATGCGCGGCCGATCAGCTCGAAATTAGGATTGGTGAAGCCCGTGCCCGTCGTGCGGCCCGGATAGTCCCGCTCCTGATGAATGCGGATCGATCCGTAGATCCCGTTCTCGGAAAGTATCACTTTGAGCGGAAGCTTGCGCTCCATCGCCACCGCGAGCTCGTTGCCTGTCATCAGGAATCCGCCGTCGCCGACGAAGCAGATCACCGGCCGCCTCGGCTCGCGCAAGGCTGCAGCCACAGCTGCGGGCACGCCGAAGCCCATTGCGCCAGAGATTGGTGCTAGGAGGCGCTGCGGCGGCGCGAACGGGATGATGCGGTAGGCCGGGGCTGCGAACGTGCCGGCGTCGAGCGTCACGATTGCATCGGCGGGCAGATTGCGGCCGACGAGGTCGATCACGCTCTCGAAGGGGATCCCATCGTCAACGACGATCGTGCGCGGGGTCGCGATCTTCTGCCGCTCCGCCTTCAGGCGTTCGATCCAGGGCTCCCGGGCGGCGGGGAGCGGCTCGGCGCGGCGCCCGAGCGCTTCGATGAGCTGCTGCGGGTCGCAGGCGATGGCGAGATCGGCGGCGAAGTGCGTCCCGATCGCCGTGTGGTCGGGGTGCACATGCACCAGTTTCATCTCCGGGCGCACGAGCCGCGGAAACGTGTAGCCCTGGGTCGTGATGTCGCTCAGGCGCGCGCCCAACACGATCACGAGGTCCGCTTCGCGGAGCAGCGCCATCTGGCTGGCGGGATTGGCCAGGCCCATGTCGCCGGCGTAGAGCCGATGGCTGTTCGGAAAGAGATCTTGGTTGCGAAACGACGCGACCATGGGAAGGTGCCAGTCTTCCAGGAAGGCGCGCAACGCCTCGCGCCCGCCGGCGCAAGCAAGGCCGGCCCCGGCGATGACCAGCGGCTGGCGCGCCGCCGCAAGCCATTGCCGCAGCGTCAGGAGGTCGGCCGGCGCCGGCGCCGCATTGATCGGCGCCTGGGGCTTCACGGACGGCGAGTCGGTGCGGGCGGTGAGGATATCCTCCGGCAATGAGATCACGACCGGGCCGGGCGTGCCCGCGGTCGCGGCCTGAATCGCGCGCAGCACCGTCTCCGCGATGCGCTCCGGATCGGTGACCTCCGCGGTCCATTTGGCGATCTGTCCGAACATGTGGCTGTAGTCGATCTCCTGGAACGCATCGCGTCTGACGTCGCGCACCGCGACCTGGCCGACGAGCAGGAGAAAGGGCACGCCATCCTGCTGCGCGGTGTGGACTGCGATCGCCGCATTGCTCGCACCCGGACCGCGGCTGACGCAGGCGACGCCGGGGCGCCCCGTCAGTCTCGCGTCAGCAAGAGCCATGAAGCCGGCGCCAGCCTCATGCCGGCAGACGACCGTGTCGATGTCGTTGCGCCCGTGGAGGGCATCGAGCAGGCCGAGATAGCTTTCGCCGGGGACGCAGAAGAGCCGATCGATCCCGTGCGCCACGAGGCTGTCGACGAGAAATTCTCCGACGGTAGGCATGCGGGGGGAAGGCGGCTCGGATTGCGGGTTTAGAGTTGCCTACCACAAGGCCGCGCCCCGCATCCAGACATTGGCGGGGGCACGTCCTTTCGCCTCGTGTTCACCGCGTCGGCATGCACCGATCTGGCGGCGCTCCTTCTTGGAACCGTATGCGGTCGCCGGACGTATGGCGAACAGACGAGAGGAGTACCGAGATGCGAAAGCGTATCGCGCTTCTTACGGCTGCCTTGACCGTTGCGGCCGCCGCGCAGGCCATGGCGCAGGACAAGGCGAAGCAGGGCGAGTCTGTGTTCAAGAGAACATGCGCCGCGTGTCACACCGTCGAGGCTGGAAAGAACAAGGTCGGTCCCTCGCTTGCGGGCGTGGTCGGGCGCAAGGCGGCGTCCGCCGAAGGGTTCAAGTATTCAGAGCCGATGATGAAGTCCGGCCTCACATGGACCGAAGAGAATCTGGACAAATATCTGGCCGATCCGAAGGGCTTCATTCCGGGCAACAAGATGGCCTTCGTCGGCGTCAAGAAAGAGGATGAGCGCCAAGCCGTCATCGACTACCTGGAGACGGTCAAAGCCGGAAGCTGAGGCAGGCTGGCGCCTGCTGGCCGCGGCTTGGCGCGGCGTGCGCGGCCCCTGTACGATGCGTGCCAAAGACGCACACGAGGGGGATACGCATGGCCCGCAGCACCGAACGGTTCCTAACCACCCATACCGGCAGCCTGCCGCGTCCCGAGGACCTAATTCGCATCATGTATGCGAAGGAGGAGGGGATTCCTGTCGATCCGCAGGCGCTGGCGGGGCGCGTGCGCGCGGCGGTGGCGGAGGTCGTGGCGAAGCAGGCGAACGCCGGCATCGACCTCATCAATGACGGCGAGATGTCGAAGCCGAGCTACGCGACCTACATCAAGGACCGGCTGGACGGCTTCGGCGGCACCGGCAACACCTTCGTCTACCAGGATCTTGCGGATTTCCCGAACCTGCAGAAGCGCGTCTTCGGCGATCCCGGCCGCTCGCGCCGCAAGACGCCTGCCTGCAACGCGCCCATCAAGGTGCGCGACGAGAAGGCGGCGGCCGAGGACGTCGACAATCTCAAAGCCGCGCTCGCAAACGTGAAATCGGCTGGCGCCTTCATGAGCGCCGCATCGCCGGGAGTCGTGTCCCTGTTCTTCCGCAACGAGCACTACAAGAGCCAGGACGAGTACCTGTTCGCGATCGCCGATGCGATGCGGCACGAATACGAGACGGTCGCCAATGCGGGGATCACGCTCCAGATCGACTGTCCCGATCTCGCAATGGGGCGCCACATCCAATATGCCGATCTCAGCCTGGCCGACTTCCGCAAACGGGCGCAGAGACATGTCGAGGCGCTCAACCATGCGACTGCGAACATTCCCGTCGAGCGGTTGCGCATGCATGTGTGCTGGGGCAATTACGAAGGGCCGCATCATTGCGATGTGCCGCTCGCCGACATTATCGACATCGTCTTCTCGGCGCGGCCGAGCATGATCTCGTTCGAAGCCGCCAATCCGCGCCACGCGCATGAATGGGCGCTGTTCGAGCGTGTCAAGCTGCCCGAAGGCAAGGTGCTGATCCCGGGCGTACTGGAGTCAAAGTCGAACTTCATCGAGCATCCGGAGCTGATCGCGCAGCGCATCGCGCGCTACGCCAACCTGGTCGGGCGGGAGAACGTGATTGCCGGCAGCGACTGCGGCTACGGCACCTGGGTTGGGCAGGCGGCTGTCGATCCCGACGTCGTGTGGGCTAAGTTCGCGGCGCTCGCGGAGGGTGCGCGCCTCGCCTCAAAGCAGTTCTGGAAGTAGCCGTTCGTTCGGCGTATGGCGCCCATAACGCGTCGCCGTTGGTGATACGGACGAGATGCGGAAGTTCGTCCGCGACCGCGGCAGCGAGCCGACGCGAGCTCTCCCGACGCGTTCGGCAGGTTCGTTGCGGCTGAGGTCGAGAAATGGGGTGATGCCGTGCGCCGATTGGGTGCGCGGGTCGATTAGGGCGCCGCGCCCGGCGTGGTCCGGATGTGATCGAGGATCTCCAACGCCTCGATCATCGCGCGGCCGTTGTGGTACGGGCCTTTCCAGGCATCCGCCTTGTCGCCGCGCGGGACTCCGTCCGGGCTGATCTCGGCGTGCCACTCGCCATGCGTCCAGTCGGCTTGGCGGCGCACGATCCAGTCGATGGTCCGCAGGAATGCCTGCGCGTAGATCGGCTCGCCGGTCACCCGGTAGAGCTCGAGCGCGCCGAGCGCGGCCTCGGCCTGCGGCCACCAGATTTTGCGGCGATCGTCGGCCGGCTGCCCGATCGGGCCGCTGGAAAAGATCCCGCCATCCCTCTCGTCATGGCCGAAGCGCCAGGCATGCGCGAACAGCCGCCGGCAGCGCGCGATCACATCCGTGGGCGGCAGGTCGGCATGCGTTTGCGCCCGGATCAGCAGGTAGATCGCTTCGAGATCATGACCATAGGAGACGCGATCGTGCTTTTCGCCCGTCAGCGGCGTCCAGTCGCGTTGGAACTCGTGGGTAAGGGCGCCGTGCGGTTCGCGGATCATGCGGCGCCCGATAATGTCGAGCAGTTCCAGCACGCGCCGGCGTGCGAGCGGGCTGCCGCTGAGCTCGTCATAGACGACGATCGCTTCGAGCAGGTGGAGGTGGCTGTTAAGAAGCTTCAACTCGGGCGGCGCGAAGATGTAGCCGGGCTTCTTCGCCGGGCAGGGCTTCCAGTCGCGGCAAAAGAACTCATGATAACCGTCATGCGCGCTGTCATGAAAGCGCGTCTCGATCACGTTGAAGATTTCGTCGGCGAAGCGGCGCGCCGCCGGTTCGCCTGACATAAGCGCATATTGCGCGACACCGTAAAGCGCATGTGCCTGGCCGTAGACGTGCTTGTCCGGCATGGTGGGTTGGGCGCCGGCGTTGTCGACCTCCCAGTAGAAGCCGCCATGCTCAGAGTCCCAGAGATGATGACGCAGGAACGCAAATCCCTCGGCCGCGAGCGCTTCGCATTCGGGCGGCGCCATGCTGCTCTGCTGCAGCCGCGACAGGAACCACAGAACCCTGGCCTGCTTGACGAGCCGTTTGGGTGAGGGGCCCTTCCAGGCACCCTGCGAGTCGTGGTTGAGCCGGTAGCCGCGTCCGTCCGGCTCGCGCAGGCGGGCGAACCAGAACGGCACGATGTTCTGCGTCAGGATGCGCGCGATGGCCGCGTGCGCCTCAGCCATCGAGCCGACGGCATTTCCGGCCACAAAGCCTCCGGCGTTGGGAGGCCTACTTTCGATCGCGGCTACGCTCTTGGCAAGGGCGCCGCTAGAGCCTCTGCGCCGGATCGAGCGGCGCCTGCGAGGCGGGGGTGTGCGACTTAAGGCCACGTGCGACCAGCTTCGCCCACAGGTCCTCGGCGTCCTCGGCGAAGTCGAACAGGTCCTTGTCGCGCTCGGCGATCATGCCGTCCTCGACCAGCGCGTCGAAATTGATCAGCCGTGTCCAGAAGGCGCGGTCGAACAGCACGATCGGCAGATCGGGTGACTTGCCGGTCTGGCGCAAGGTCAACACTTCGAACAGCTCGTCCAGGGTGCCGAACCCGCCCGGGAACGCCACCAGCGCATTGGCCCGCATCGCCAGGTGCATCTTGCGCATCGCGAAGTAGTGGAAGCGGAAGGTCAGTTCCGGTGTGGTGTAGGGATTCGGCTCCTGCTCGTGCGGCAGAGTGATGTTGAAGCCGATGGCGGGCGCGCCGGCCTCCCAGGCGCCCAAGCTGACCGCCTCCATGATGCCCCCGCCGCCGCCGGTCGCGATCACATTGTCGCGGACGCCGTCGCGCAGGTGCAAGGCGCCACCGCGCTGCGAGGCAATGGTCCCGAAGCGCCGCGCCTCCTGCCACCAGCGCGTCTTGCGGCCATTGCTGCTACGGCGGTGATTGTCGTGACCGTCGGGGCCAGAGCTGATGCGGGCGCTGCCAAACACAACGATAGTGGAGCGCACGCCCCAGGCGCGAAGCTGCTCCTCGGCCTTGGCGTATTCGAGCTGGAAGCGCACGCCGCGCATGCTGTCGCCCAGCATGAAGTCGGTATCGAGCGCGGCCAGCCGGTAGGCTGGGGCGTTCTTCTGGGGCGAGTTGTCAGGGATGTCCATGTCGTGAAAGGGGCTCATGCCAGAATGTTAGGTATAAGAGTGTATCTGAAGTATTAGCGGTGCCGGAGGCCGCCCGGCGACGCATGGCGGCGATGCCGCGGCTTCAAAGCCGAGCTATCCACAGCAGCCAGGCTTGAGGCTATGCTTTAGCCACGCCGAATCGTGTATCATTCGAGTCGCCATGGCACGCAACACCATCCAGATCGGTCAGATCTTCTGCAAGAGCGACGACCAAGCCCGGCGTCGCTGGCAAGTCACAGCGCTATTCCAGCATCCCGACGGCTTGCACGCGCAGCTCGTGCGTCTCGACGACCCAACCAGGCGCATCACGCTGTCGGCTGACGCGCTTGCCGACCGCCGGCTGATGCGCCGTATGCCAGATGCGCCGCCGCCCGAGCCGGCGCAGCCGGACGGCGACTGGCTCCCGCGCGCCACTTGGGCGCCGGCGGCGGCCGGGGAGTAGTGGCGTTCAGCTGTCTTGGCGCTTGAGACAGCGCCGAGACGCACTCCTGAAGACAGTTTCGCCGGTTTAATTCGTCACTCCAGACGACTAAGCTCGCGCCTTTCTTTACGGAGCCTGAGCGTGGAAGGCACGGCCGTGACTGTAACGCCGGTGATCGAGGTCGCCGGGCTCGAGAAGCGCTATGGCGACGTGCATGCAGTGCGCGGCGTCAGCTTTTCGATTCTTCCCGGCACCTGTGTCGGGCTGCTCGGTCCCAATGGCGCCGGCAAGACCACGACCATGCGCATGATCATGGGCTTGGCGCGGCCGAGTGCCGGCAGCCTGAAGCTCTTCGGCGAGCCGCCGGAGGCATTGGGCCGGACGTTGCGCGAGCGGGTCGGCCTCGTGCCGCAGGAAGACAATCTCGATCCGGACATCTCGGTGCAGGAGAATCTGGAGGTGTACGGGCGCTACTTCGGCATCCCGGCGGCCGAGGTGGCGGACCGCGTGCCGAAGCTGCTCGCGTTCATGCAGCTCGGTGAGCGCGGCGGCGCGAAGGTCATGCAGCTCTCCGGCGGCATGAAGCGGCGCCTTGTGATCGCGCGCTCGCTGATCGCCAACCCCACTCTGGTGGTTCTCGACGAGCCGACCACCGGTCTCGATCCGCAGGCGCGCGTGCTGATCTGGCGCCGTCTACTGGACTTAAAGCGCGAGGGCAAGACGCTGCTGCTGACGACGCACTACATGGAAGAGGCGCAGCGCCTGTGCGACCGCATCGTCATCATCGATCACGGTAAGGTGCTCGATGAGGGCTCCCCGCAGGCGCTCATCGATAGGCACGTGCGCGGCCACGTCATCGAGGTCGCGAAGCCGCTGCCCGCCGGCTTCGTCGAGGACGGGCTGGAGCGCAACGATATCGGCGATGCGGTGCTTTACTACGCATCCGATCCGATGGAGGTGCGCGGCCGCCTGCCGCTGGAGGCGACGTACACGCAGCGCGCGGCGAATCTGGAAGATGTGTTCCTGCGCCTGACCGGCCACACATTGCGCGAGGGGAAGTGACATGACCGCACGCAGTGCCGCCCTGGCCCTCAACCGCTACAGCGTCGCCGTCTGGCGCCGCAACGTGATCGTCTGGCGCCGTCTGATCTGGCCATCGCTGACGACGAATGTGCTCGACCCGCTGATCTTTCTGTTCGCTTTCGGCTACGGGCTCGGCGCTGTGGTCGAGCAGATCGGCGGCATGAGCTATCTCACTTTCGTCGTGCCAGGGATGATGTGCTATGCGACGATGTTCGCTGCGAGCTTCGAATCGACCATCAGCACCTATGCGCGCTTCAGCCTGCAGCGCACATGGGATGCGATCCTAGCCACGCCGGTCACGCTGACCGAGCTGATGCTCGGTGAGATGCTGTGGGCGGCGAGCAAAGGCATGTTTTCCGCGTGCTGCGTCATCGTCATCGGCACCCTGTGGGGCGGGGCGCCGAGTTTTGGAGGCGCGCTGCTGGCATTGCCGGTGCTCGCCATTGGTGCCGTCTGCTTCGCCTGCTGCGGCCTAGTGGCAACGGCGCACGCCAAGACCTGGGACTTGTTCGCGTACTTCTTCACCTTCTGGGTCACGCCGATGTTCGTGTTCTCCGGCACGTTCTTCGAGGTGACGCGCTTTCCGTGGTTCGTGCAGTGGGTCGCCTGGGTGCTGCCGATGACGCACCTGATCGCGGTGGTGCGCCCGCTCACCGCGGGCGTGCCGCTCGAGCCGCTGACGGCGCTGGGTCACATCGCGTATGTCGCCGCACTTGCCGCTGCGGCATTCACCCTGGCGCGCTACCGCTTCGGCCGCCGCTTGTTCGACTGAGTCGGTCGTCAGATCGAGCGATCACGCGGCTATCCCGAGCCGCATCTCACCGAGCGCTGACGGTCTGCGGGTATTCGCGGCTGCCGACGCGGGCGCGGGTGAGCTCCCACTGGCTGGTGGCGCCGCCGGGCGGCGTCTCCGTCCAGCTGCGGTAGCGGACGTTCCAGCCGATCGCGGGCGCGTACCAGGTGTCGGAACGACCGATATAGCCGGCGCCGATCGCGGTTTCGGTGTGCTCGATCAGCCAGGCGTCGAACCGGCCGGCGGGCGTCGCGACCGACTCGCGCTTGGCGACCTTCCACTGCAGCTGCCAGGCCCAGTCGGCATTATAGACCCATGCTTCGACGGTCTTGCCCAGTTCGAGCGGGAAGAGCTGGTCGATCGCCGCTTTGACGGCGTCGTTGCCGCGCACCTTGGGATTGTCCGAATAGAGCATCGCATACGAGGTGAACTCGGCGCCGCTCTGATTCGTGAACGTGACTTTCAGTCCATCGACGCGGCGCACGGTCAGCGTGTTGCCGAGGCTGTTGGTGTAGGACGATCCCGGTCGCGTCGTGAACAGGCCCAGCTGCGTCTGGTAGTCCTGGTTGTTGCGCATCGCGACGGCGGCACTGCGCTCCGCGCGTAGACGGCGCTGGGTCGTCGCGTCAGCGGTGGCGTCGCAGGCCGGCACGGAAGCGGGCGGGCGCGCCTCGACAAAGCTCGGCCAGCAATTCTGGAGGATGCCGTAGGCGAAGTGACGGCCGAAATCGACGTCGGAGAACGTGACGCTCTGCCGCTCGCTTGAATATGTCACGGCGGCGCCATCGTCGCGGCCGTCGCCGGAGATGAACACATAGGGCAGGGCTCCCGCCGGGCGGCGCGCCCGCACGTCCCAACGGAAGGTCTGCGGCTGCGCGCTGCGCGCGGCCACCCGATGGATCACGCCGGTGCCGTCGCGTCCGTAGTAAATGACCTCGGCCACGCCGTCGCCATGCGCCGGGTTGGTGAAGCCGGTGACTAGCACGCGGCCGCGCAGCGCGTCGGCAACTGTGCCCACCTCGCGCGTCACGGCGGACGGCACCGCCTCGCCGCTGAGCGCCGCGACAGGCCGGACGCTCGCGGTCTGGCTGGACCGCGCCGGGGGTTCGTCGGCGCAGCTGGCAAGGACAAGTGCACCTGCGAGCCCCCGTGCCGCGCGCAACATCGTCACATCGCTCCCGCGCCGGAGCCGCCGCCGGCGGCGCCAGTGCCGAAGCTGCGCGCCGGGCTCTGCGCGGTCGCCGGATTGCGGCGGGGATGGCCGGCCATGAATGCGCCAGTGCTTTCGTCTGAGCCAGGGGCGTCAGCCACCGAGGCGGCCATTCCGCCGCCCACCGCTGCGCCGCCGCCAGCGCCGCCATCGCCGCTCCCGCCGGCGCCGGCACCGCCGGACGCGCCGCCGCTGAGCCCGGCCGCCGTGCCGCTGCTTGTCGCGCCGCTGCTTGCGGCGCCGCTACTCGCGGCACCTCCGC
>DATAAP010000197.1:0-2828 GCA_036260035.1 Alphaproteobacteria bacterium
CGCAACGGACGCGCGGACTGGCCAAAAGACGGCCGCGGCAGCACCGCCGCAGCCAGTCCGGCGAGGGCGAGGCCGCCGAGCCGGCGACGGGAGAGAGGCGTATTCATGAGAGACTCCGTTGGTTACTTGCGGGAAAAACGGCGCGCCAGCCGGTCGCCAATGGTTTGAGTGGCTTGCACGAGGAGGATCAGCACGATCACGACGGCCGCCATGACTTCGGTCTGAAAGCGCTGGTACCCGTAGCGGATGCCGAGATCGCCCAAGCCGCCGCCGCCGACGGCACCGGCCATCGCCGAATAGCCGGTGAGGCTGACCAGCATGACGGTGACCGACGCGATCAGGCCCGGTGCCGCTTCGGGTAGCAGCACCTTGGTGATGATCTGCAGCCGCGTGGCGCCCATCGCCTGAACCGCCTGGATCACGCCGGGATCGACCTCGCGCAGTGCCGCCTCGAACAGGCGGGCGACGAACGGAATCGCCGCCAGCGTCAGCGGCACGATCGCCGCGGGCGTGCCGATCGACGTGCCCACGATGGCGCGGGTCAGCGGAATGATCGCAACCATCAGGATGATGAAAGGCGTCGAGCGCGTGGCGTTCACCACCGCGCCGACGACCGCGTTCACGCCGCGGTTCTCGGCGATATGGCCTTTGCTGGTGACGAGCAGCAGCACGCCGAGCGGCAGGCCGAGCGCGGTCGCCAGCGCGCCGGAAACGCCGACCATCAGGAGCGTTTCCCCAAGCGCGTCAAGAAGCAGCGCGATCATGGCTTGGGACATGGCCCAGGACCTCCACCGGAATGTTGCGGGCGCGCAGGTAGTTGAGGGCAGGCTCGATCTTGGCCGGCGCGGCGTCGACGAGGACCATCAGTGTCCCGAACGGCCGTCCCTGGATCTCGTCGATCCGGCCGCCCACGATGTTGAGGTTCAGATCGAAGCGCCGCACCAGCTCCGACACGATCGGATCGGATGCCGCGGGTCCGGCGAAAGTCAGGCGCAGCAGGGCGGGCCCAACCGATGCGCCGAGCTCGAGTGCCGCTGCGAGCCGCGCCGGCAGATCCTGACCCACGACATCGCGCACGAAGCGCCGCGTCGTTTCGGAGCGCGGCTGCGTGAACACGTCGAAGACCTCGCCGACCTCCTCGACGCGCCCGCGTTCGAGCACGACCACGCGGTCGGCGATTTGCTTGATCACGCCCATCTCATGCGTGATCAGCACCACCGTGAGGGCGAGCTCGCGGTTGATGCGGCGGATCAGATCGAGAATCTGAACGGTCGTCTCGGGATCGAGCGCCGAGGTCGCCTCGTCGCAGAGCAGGACTTTCGGCTGCCCGGCGAGAGCACGGGCGATGCCGACGCGCTGCTTCTGGCCGCCGCTGAGCTGTGCGGGATAACGGTCCGCCATGTCGCCCAGCCCGACCAGGTCCAACGCCTCGCGGACGCGCTTGCGTCTGACGTCGGCGTCGATCCCGGCGATCTCGAGCGGCAACGCCACATTGTCGAACGCCGTGCGCGACGACAGCAGATTGAAATGCTGGAACACCATGCCGATCGACCGGCGCGCCTGATTGAGCTCGCTAGCCGAGAGCGAGGTGACGTCCCTCCCGTCGACCAGCACCTGCCCTGAGCTCGGCCGCTCCAGCAGGTTGATGCAGCGGATCAGCGTGCTCTTGCCGGCCCCGCTCCGGCCGATGATGCCGTGGACCTCGCCGCGCGCGACTGAGAACGTCACGTCGTCCAGCGCCGTCACCGGCCCCGCCGGGGTGGCGTAAGTCTTCGAGAGATGAACGATGTCGAGCATCGTTGCGTCCTATGGTCGTCGTAATGCCTGCGTGGAATGGCCGGTTTGACAACGCCCGGCAGAAGCGTCCGTGCCGGCGGAGTCGGGGCGATCAGCCGCGACAGCGGTCGGCGCTGCAATAAACCCGAATGGGGATCGACGCAGGTTCTGCGGGGGCGGGCAACGGCCGACAGGGCGCTTCAGCGGTTAAGTTCAATACAGGCATCGCAGGCCTCTTCATCCAACTCGAGCCCACGACGCCGGTCGTGGCGCTTTAGCATTTGGTGATGCGGTGCAAGCTGCTCGATCAAATCCCCGCAGGTCCTGTCATGGCCGGACCAAGGCCGCGTTCGTACGGCCTAGATGGATACGAAACGGATCATTCTCAAGCAAGTTCTTCTGAAGCCCGTTTCAAGCTCTTCTATAGACCACCTCACACGCTGAAATACTTCGCCTGCGGGTGGTGGCAGACGATGGCCGAGGTCGACTGCTCGGGATGCAGCTGGTCCTCGTCCGACAGCGACACGCCGATGCGCTCCGCGCCGAGCAGCTCCAGCAGCTGCTTCTGATCGGCGAGGTTCGGGCAGGCCGGATAGCCGAAGGAATAGCGCGAGCCGCGATAACCCTGCTTCAGCATCTTGTCCATGTCGCGGTCGTCCTCGGCGGCGAAGCCGAGTTCGCCGCGGATGCGCTTATGCGTGTACTCCGCCAGCGCCTCCGCCATTTCGACGCCGAGCCCGTGCAGATAAAGATAGTCCTGGTAACGGTTGTCGGCGAACCAGGCGCGCGCAACCTCGGACGCGCGCTGGCCCATCGTCACGACCTGCAGGCCAATGACGTCGCGGTCGTTGGATGTGCGGTCACGGAAGAAATCGGCGATGCACAACCCACCCTCGCGGTCCTGGCGCGGAAAGGCGAAGCGGGCGACTTCCTTCTCGCCGCTCTCGTCGAGCAGCACCACGCTATCGCCTTCGGAGTAGCAGCGCCAATAGCCGTAGATCGCCTGCGGCTGCAGGATCTCCTCGGCTTCCACCTGCTTGAGCAGCCGGGTG
>DATAAP010000198.1:0-1954 GCA_036260035.1 Alphaproteobacteria bacterium
AGTTATTCCAAAAGACCTATGCCGCGCTGCGCCGCGTTGGCTGGGGTCGGACGACCACCTACGGCGCGCTGGCAAAGGAGCTTGGCGCCGGGCCGGAGGCCGCGCGCGATGTCGGCCAAGCCATGGCGCAAAATCCAGTGCCGCTGATCATCCCCTGCCATCGCGTGCTGGCGGCCGGCGGCAAGCTCGGCGGCTTCTCGGCACCCGGCGGCTCGGCCACGAAGATCCGCATGCTCGAACTGGAAGGCGTTCGCATCGGCCCGCCGGAACCGGCGCAGCGCTCGCTGGCGCTCTAACCGGCCCTACGGCGCGGGACCAATGTCGGGTGCGGCAGATCGGTTGCGCCGCCGCGGACCGGTCCACATCACCCCCGGATAACCTTTCAACGGCCGCAGGGTCTCCTGTCGATACGCCCATTCGGGGGAATCGGCGACAGCAATGTGATACAGCGGCTCGCGCCCCGTGCGCCCGTCGAACAATGCGCGTGGAATGTTCACCATCTTCGGGGTGCGAGCCCGCGCATACATGATCGGCGTGCCGCAGCAGGTGCAGAACGCGCGCGTGTCGCCGCTCGCCGGATCCGTGAAGCGGGTGAGCCGCTTCTCGCCCTTGCTCACGCGAATGCGGCTCTTCCAACACCCGACATACGTTGCATAGGCCGCTCCATGCACCCGCCGCGTGCCGCACGAATGATCGTGCCACGCCCAGAAGGCGGGAATGATGATGTCGACCTGGACCTTGCCGCACAGGCACCGGCCGGTGGCGATACCGGCCTGCGCTTCTGCTGATCGCTTCACCGCTCGGTTCATGACGCACCTCCGGGACCGACTATAGCGCCGCTACTTCCACCTGATTCCCATGTATCGCCAGAGGCACATCAGCCTCTCGATCAGCTCGTCGACGCGGCGCGTGATGCGCCGCAGTCCGCAAGCAACACATCGCCCTGAAGCGGCGGGTGAGCTCGCCTCACGCCACCGGCGGCGGCTGTCCGGGGATGCGCGGCAAGTCGCTGTCGATGCAGGCCCAGCTCGGCGCGGACGCGGTCCAGATCGTCGCCACGGGCTTGGCGATCTCCGGGTCATCGAGGGCGCCGACACGGACGAAGATCAAATGCGGCCGCGCCTCCGCCTCGCTGAACAGATGCGTGCCGCATTCCGGGCAGAAGCGCCGGTGCATCCGGTTGCCGCTATCAGCGACGCTCACGTAGTCCTTGAGCGTGCCCTCGATGGACACGGTCTCCGTCCGGAACGCCGCACCCACCGTGGGACCGCCGGCGCCGATCTTCTGGCAGACCTTGCACCAGCACACGCGCGCGGAAATCGGGCCCTCTGTCGCCCGGAACCGCACCGCCCCGCACAGACATCCCCCGGTGATCATGGCAGACCTACTCCCACTCGATCGTCCCGGGCGGCTTGCTCGTCACGTCGTAGACGACGCGGTTGATGCCGCGGACCTCGTTGACGATCCGGGTCGCGCAGTTCGCCAGGAACGCGTGGTCGAATGGATAGCTGTCCGCCGTCATGCCGTCGGTCGAGGTCACGGCGCGCAACGCGCAGACATAGTCATAGGAACGTGCATCGCCCATGACGCCGACGCTCTTCACCGGCAGCAGCACGGCGAAGGCCTGCCAGATGGCGTCGTAGAGGCCGGCGCGGCGGATCTCCTCGAGATAGATCGCATCCGCCTTGCGCAGCAGCGCTAGCTTTTCCGGCGTGATGTCACCGGGGATGCGGATGGCGAGCCCTGGACCAGGGAACGGATGGCGGCCGACCAGGGTCTCGGGCAGGCCGAGCTCGCGGCCGAGCGCGCGCACCTCGTCCTTGAACAGCTCGCGCAAGGGTTCGACCAGCTTCATGCGCATGCGCGCCGGCAGGCCGCCCACGTTGTGGTGCGACTTGATGGTGACGCTCGGGCCGCCGGTGAACGAGACCGATTCGATCACGTCGGGATAGAG
>DATAAP010000199.1:0-3364 GCA_036260035.1 Alphaproteobacteria bacterium
AACGGCGAGGTCACGCGCCTGCGCGATATCGCGCGGATCGAGCTGGGGGCTTCGGAATACGCGCTGCGCTCGCTGCTCGATAACAAGTCCGCGGTCGCTATCCCGATCTTCCAGGCACCGAACTCGAATGCCATCGCCATCTCGGACAACGTCCGCAGGGTGATGGCCGAGCTCAAGAAGACCATGCCGGAAGGCGTGGACTACGAGATCGTCTACGACCCCACGCAGTTCGTCCGCGCCTCGATCGAGGCGGTCGTCCACACGCTGCTGGAGGCGGTGGCGCTCGTCGTGCTGGTGGTCATCCTCTTCCTGCAGACCTGGCGGGCCTCGATCATTCCGCTGCTGGCCGTGCCCGTCTCCATCATCGGCACGTTCGCCGTGATGTATATCTTCGGCTTCTCGATCAACGCGCTCAGCCTGTTCGGCTTGGTCCTGTCGATCGGCATCGTGGTCGACGACGCGATCGTCGTGGTGGAGAACGTCGAGCGCAACATCGAGGCCGGCCTGTCGCCGCGCGAGGCCACGCACCGCGCGATGCGCGAAGTCTCCGGTCCCATCATCGCCATTGCCCTGGTGCTGATCGCCGTGTTCGTGCCGCTGGCCTTCATCAGCGGCCTGACCGGCCAGTTCTACAAGCAGTTCGCGCTGACGATCGCCATCTCGACGATCATCTCCGCCATCAACTCCCTGACCCTATCGCCGGCGCTCTCGGCCATCCTCTTGCGGGGACACGGCGCGCCCAAGGACCTGCTGACCCGCGTGATGGACAGGTGGCTCGGCTGGCTGTTCCGCGGCTTCAATGCCGTGTTCCGGTCCGGGTCTAACGCCTATAGCGGTGGCGTAAAGCGCGTCATCTCGCACAAAGCGCTGATGATGGGGCTCTATCTGGCGCTGATTGGCGTGACCTTCGGCCTCTTCAAAGCGGTGCCCGGTGGCTTCGTGCCGGGCCAGGACAAGCAGTACCTGGTGGGCTTCGCCCAGCTGCCGGACGGCGCCACGCTCGACCGCACCGAAGAGGTAATCCGCCGCATGAGCGACGTCGCACTCAAGCAGCCGGGCATCGAGAGCGCGGTGGCCTTCCCGGGTCTTTCGATCAATGGTTTCACCAACAGCTCGAATGCCGGCATTGTATTCGTAACGTTGAAGCCGTTTTCCGAGCGCACAACGCCGGATCTGAGCGGCGGCGCGATCGCGATGCAGCTCAATCGCCAATTCGCCGCGATCGAGGAGGCATTCATCGCGATGTTCCCGCCGCCGCCGGTTCAGGGCCTCGGCACGATCGGCGGATTCAAGCTGCAGATCGAGGACCGCACGGGCCAGGGCTACGAGGCGCTCGACCAAGCGACAAAGGCGTTCCTGGCCAAGGCCTATCAGACCCCGGAGCTCGCCGGCCTGTTTTCGAGCTTCAAGGTCAACGTGCCGCAGCTCTATGCCGACATCGACCGCACCAAGGCGCGCCAGCTCGGCGTTGCGGTCACGGACGTGTTCGACACGTTGCAGATCTATCTCGGCTCGCTCTATGTCAACGACTTCAACAAATTTGGCCGCACCTACTCGGTGCGCGTGCAGGCGGATGCGCAATTCCGCGCGCGCCCCGACGACGTCGGACAGCTGAAGGTGCGCTCGTCTACCGGCGAGATGGTTCCGCTGGCGGCCCTGCTGAATGTGAAGTCGAGCGCTGGGCCGGAGCGCGCAATGCGGTATAACGGCTTCCTCTCGGCTGACATCAACGGGGGCCCGGCACCGGGCTACTCGTCGGGCGAAGCGCGGGCCGCGGTCGAGCGCATCGCCGCAGAGACGCTGCCGCAAGGTTTCGCCTTCGAATGGACCGAGCTCACCTACCAGGAGATTCTAGCGGGCAATTCGTGGGTCTGGGTGTTCCCGCTCGCCGTGCTGCTGGTGTTCCTCGTTCTGGCGGCGCTCTACGAGAGCCTCGTCCTGCCGCTGTCGATCATCATGATCGTGCCGATGGGCCTCCTCGCGGCGATCGGCGGCGTGTGGCTGACCGGCGGCGACAACAACATCTTCACCCAGATCGGCCTGATCGTGCTGGTCGGCCTATCGGCGAAGAACGCGATCCTGATCGTGGAGTTCGCGCGCGAGCTCGAATTCGCCGGACGCACGCCATTCGAGGCTGCAGTGGTGGCGAGCCGGCTGCGGCTGCGGCCGATTCTGATGACGTCGCTCGCCTTCGTCATGGGCGTGCTGCCGCTGGTGCTGTCAACCGGCGCCGGCTCCGAGATGCGCCAGGCCATGGGCATCGCGGTGTTCGCCGGCATGATCGGCGTGACCGCCTTCGGCCTGTTCCTCACGCCGGTCTTCTACGTGTTGCTGCGGGCGCTCACGGGCAACCGCCCGCTGAAGCAGCACGGTGAGGTGCCGCATGTCGAGGCCTTCGCCGGCACGCAGGCGGGTGCGGCCGCCGCGCCTGCGCCGGCGCTGCTCAAGCACGAGGAGTAGGGCCTGCTGAGGATTACGTTGGCAGGCTCCTCCGCATGAGGCCTACTTCGGCCCCATGCGGATGGCGCCGTCGAGGCGGATGACCTCGCCGTTGAGCATCACGTTGTCGAGGATGTGCATGACCAGCTTCGCGTACTCCTCGGGCGTGCCGAGGCGCGAGGGGAATGGCACCTGTGCGGCGAGGCTGTCCTGCACCGCCTGCGGCATGCCCAGCAGCATCGGCGTGCCGAAGATGCCGGGGGCTATCGTCATCACGCGAATGCCGTTGCGCGCGAACTCGCGCGCGGCCGGCAGCGTCAGCGCGGCGACGCCGCCCTTCGAAGCGGCGTAGGCGGCTTGGCCGATCTGGCCCTCGAAGGCGGCGACCGAGGCGGTCGAGACGATCACGCCGCGCTCGCCGTCGGCGAGCGGCTCAAGCTTCGCCATGTCGGACGCCACGAGCCGCATCATGTTGAAGGTGCCGATCAGGTTGACGTTGATCACGCGCGCGAAAGCCTCGAGCGCGAGCGGTCCCTCCCTGCCGACGATGCGCGCGGCGGGGGCGATGCCTGCGCAGTTGATCAGCACGCGCGCTGCTCCGTGCTTCTCGCGCGCCGCTGCGACGGCCTTCTCGCCGTCGGCGGCGCTGCTGACGTCGCATCTGACGGCGATGCCGCCGATCTCCTTGGCGATCTTCTCGGCGCCTTCCATGTTGACATCGAGCACGGCGACCTTTGCGCCGGCAGCGGCCAGCATCTTCGCCGTGCCGGCGCCGAGACCCGAGCCGCCGCCGGTGACGAGCACGGCATGATCTTTTACGTTCATATTCTGGACTCCAGACTTGGTTGAGGGGCGGCCGTCATATCGTTCATGCCGGCTTTATAGCGCGGCCGTTGCGGCGGGTCATGATTTCGTGCTGACGGAG
>DATAAP010000200.1:0-6813 GCA_036260035.1 Alphaproteobacteria bacterium
GCCGGTCCAGGAATAGATCGGAAGGAAGGCAACGATCGAGTAGAGATTGATCAGCGCCGCGGCGTGCCAGGCGCCGATTCCGGCGCGACGGAAGGCGAGAGTGTAGATCGCCCACAGACAGGCGCCGCCGAGGAACAGCAGATGGCCGCGCCATTGGCCGCCTTCGCCAAGCAGGAGGTGGTACCCGCCGATCGCCAGGACGCCGGCGATGATGAGGGCGAAGCCGGCGACGCGCGTGCCAGCGAAACGTTCGCGCTCGACGAGGGCGGCGAGCAGTGCAACGAACAGCGGCATCGTTCCAGGCAGAAGCGCGCCGGCATGCGCGGCCGGAGCGAACTGCATGCCGGCCGAACTGATGAGGAAGAAAGGAAGGCCGGAGCCGGCAACCATCAACGCGGTGCGCAGGATGCCGATACGCCGGATCGCCAGGCCCTCGCGCAGGAGCACCGGCAGCAGCACGACAGCGGGAATGCCGAAGCGCAGAAAGGCAGCGTCATAGGGCGTCATTGTAGTCGTGACGCCAAGCCGCGTGATGACGATCCAGCTTCCCCAGATCAGCGCCGCGAACAACGCGGCCGTGACACCGATCGCGAAATTGCGCTGCGAGGTTTTCGCATGATCCATGGCCCCCGCTGATAGCGCGGACAGGACCGGCATGTCCTTGCGAATTGCGTCGGCAACGATGGCGTTCGCGCAACATTGTGCTAAGAGATGGTTGTACTGAAGAGGAATATGCCAATGGAGTTCGACCCAATCGACGCGCGCATCCTCGCCACACTTCAAGCGGATGGACGTCTCAGCAATGTGGAGCTCGCGGAGCGCATCGGGCTGTCGCCGTCGCCATGCCTGCGACGGGTCAAGCTGCTCGAAGAGGCCGGCGTGATCGAAGGCTACCGGGCCAATCTCGCGCGCAAGAAGCTCGGGCTCGGACTCACCGTCTTCGTCGGCATCAAGGTCGACGGTCATCGCGATGCCAACGCCAACGCGCTGCAGGAGACGATGCGCCGCCTGCCCGAAGTCGTCGCCTGCCATCTCGTCTCGGGCGAGGCCGATTTCCTGCTCGAGGTGGTCGTGCCCGACCTCGCTCACTACGAGCAGTTCCTGGTCGGCACCTTGCTGAAGATGCCGATGGTCAAGGACATCCGAAGCAACTTCGCGATGCGCACCGTCAAGGCGAACGCGCCGCTACCGCTGGGGCATTTGGCAGTGGACGTGCCGAAGACTGTGAAAGAGGCGCGTCGTCGGGACCCTCGTTCTACGCCTTCTTCCGCGAGCGGCAGAAGGGGCCGGGCCGCGGCGCGCTAGAAACCTCCTCCCGCCTGCGGGAGAGGGTAGGGTCAGGGTCGCGCGCAAGATCGGTGTTCGCGATTTCGCTCTACCGCCGCCACTGCGGCCGGCGCGCGCGGCCTTTCGAAGAATGCGCGGCGCCGGCTTTCGAGCGCGGCCGCGACTGTACGGGCGCCGCCTTATAGCCGCCGCTCACCTCGGCGAGGCCGGTCGGCATCTCCAGCTCCATCGCCTCGAGGCGCCGGATCTCGTCGCGCAGGCGCGCCGCCTCCTCGAATTCGAGGTCGGCAGCCGCCGTCTTCATGCGCTCCTCGAGCTCGGCGATGTAGCTGCGCAGATTGTGGCCGAGCATGTGCGGCTTGGCCTCGTCGCCGGTGTCGACCGTCATGTGGTCGCGCTCGTAGACCGAGCCGAGAATGTCGCCGATCTGCTTGCGCACCGATTCCGGCGTGATGCCGTGGGCGGCGTTGTAGGCCTGCTGCTTTTCGCGCCGGCGGTTGGTCTCGGCAATCGCATATTTCAGCGATTCGGTCATCACGTCGGCGTAGAGGATGACACGGCCGTCGACGTTGCGCGCGGCGCGGCCGATCGTCTGCACCAGCGAGGTCTTGGAGCGCAGATAACCTTCCTTGTCGGCGTCGAGGATCGCCACCAGCGCGCATTCGGGGATGTCGAGGCCCTCGCGCAGCAGGTTGATGCCGACCAGCACGTCGAAAGCGCCGAGCCGCAAATCGCGGATGATCTCGATGCGCTCCAGCGTCTCGACATCCGAATGGATGTAGCGCACGCGGATGCCGGTCTCGTGCATGTACTCGGTGAGGTCCTCGGCCATGCGCTTGGTGAGCGTCGTGACCAACACGCGCTGGCCCTTCCTGGTCACCTCGCGCACCTCACTCAGCAGGTCGTCGACCTGCTTCTCGGTCGGGCGCACGATGCAGACCGGGTCGATCAGGCCGGTCGGACGGATGACCTGCTCAACGAACACGCCGCCGGTGCGCTCGAGCTCCCACGAGCCCGGCGTCGCCGAGACGTAGATCGTCTGCGGCCGCATGCGGTCCCATTCTTCGAACTTGAGCGGACGGTTGTCGATGCAGGATGGCAGACGGAAGCCGTACTCGGCCAAGGTCGACTTGCGCATGTAGTCGCCGCGGAACATGCCGCCTACCTGCGGCACGGTGACATGGCTCTCGTCGACGATCAGCAGCGCATCGGGCGGGATGTATTCAAACAACGTTGGCGGCGGCTCGCCCGGCTTGCGGCCGGTGAAATAGCGCGAGTAGTTCTCGATGCCCGCGCAGGAGCCGGTCGCCGCCATCATCTCGAGGTCGAAGGTCGTGCGCTGCTCCAGCCGCTGCGCTTCGAGCAGCTTGCCCTCGGCGTTCAGCTCGGCGAGCCGAGCCTTGAGGTCGACCTTGATCTGACTGATCGCCTGCTCAAGGGTCGGCTGCGGCATCACGTAGTGGCTGTTGGCGTAGAGCTTTACCTGGCCGAGCTCGGCCTTGCGTTCGCCGGTCAGCGGATCGAACTCGTAGATGCCCTCGATCTCGTCGCCGAACAGGGAGATGCGCCAGGCGCGGTCTTCGCAATGGGCGGGGAAGATCTCAACATTGTCGCCGCGCACGCGGAACATGCCGCGCACGAAATTCGCGTCGTTGCGCTTGTACTGCAGCTCGACGAAGCCGCGTAGCAGGTCGGTGCGGTTAATGCTCTGGCCGGTCTTCAACTCCATCGTCATCGAGGAGTACGCTTCCGGGGAGCCGATGCCGTATATGCACGACACCGAGGCGACGATGATCACGTCGCGCCGCTCGAGCAGGGCGCGCGTCGCCGAATGGCGCATGCGGTCGATCTGCTCGTTGATCGACGATTCCTTCTCGATATACGTGTCAGTGCGCGGGACGTACGCCTCGGGCGTGTAGTAGTCGTAATACGAGACGAAGTACTCGACCGCGTTGTCGGGGAAGAACGACTTCATCTCGCCGTAGAGCTGGGCGGCGAGCGTCTTGTTCGGTGCCAGGATGAGCGTCGGCCGCTGCAGCCTCTCGATGACATGCGCCATCGTGAAGGTCTTGCCCGAGCCGGTTACGCCGAGCAGCACCTGGTCGCGCTCGCCCTGCTTCAGCCCGGCGGTGAGTTCGGCGATCGCCTGCGGCTGGTCGCCAGCGGGCTGGAACTCCGACACCACCTTGAACGGCTTCGCCGGCTTGGCGTCCGGCTCCTGCGCCAGCGGCGGCACGAATCCGGCCGCATCGCGCAGGCCCGGATTGATCAGCGCGTCGGGGACTGGATAGGAAAGTTTAGGCGGCGGCACACGCTCTATATGCCTCCGCCCTGACGCCTCGACAAGCGCCGCAAGCCGAGCAGCAATGACGCTGCTGCCACGCTGCTGAATCAGGCCGAATGGGTCTTGGCGGAGTCAGGCGGATCGGGCGAACTGATCCGCTGTATCGTCCGACCACTGTGCGCCGCAGGCGCGGCAGCGGTGGACAGAGGACCGCAGTGGGAAGATCAACCTGGTGACGAACGCTGACACAAGCAAAAGGGCAAGGAGCGGCATCGAGCGCCGGCTCGCGATTTGCGCAGCGCTGCAACGCGGGCAGCGCGCCTCCGCAGCACTTCCAAGCGACGCTGCCAGCTCGGCGCGGTATTCTCCCGCCCGACAGCGCCGGGCAACGATCAGCGCCGCTCGTAGTCACTCCTGAGGACCTGGAGCTTCACGCCGCCGAGCGCCAGCGCGTACGGCCAGTACATGCCGACATGATGCTCATGCGCGACAACGGCAAACAAACCTTCTGCCTGCAGACGAGTGCAGAAGAGGTGAGCCTCCCAAGGTTCGGTGAAGGTTTCGGCGGTGACCAGCACGCGAGTGCTCATGCGATTTAGCCGCTTCCGGCCAAGCTATGGCTGCCGAGAGTACCGCGATATTTGAAGCAGCGAAACCCCAGGCAGTCCGGCGGAATGGCCGTCTGTCACGCGGATGCGTTGAGAGGTTTCAATGTGCGGATGACTTGAAATCGGAAGCATGAACATCTTCGCGAGCTCCCCTGATCCGACCGAAAGCGCTCGTGCGCTAGATGATCGTCGGCTCAACAAAATGATCGTCGAGTCGGCCCAGATCCTGTGCACGGCTTTGCACTTGAATGGTTGTGCCACGCCAGAGCTGTACCGGCCGGCGTACACCGCGCACCCCGTGGTGCGTTGGGCGGCCGCCGACCCTAGGAACTTTGCATGGCTGTACCGCCACTTCTGCGCGCTGCTGGATGAGCGCTGCTTCCGGATAGCTAAGGCAGAGCATGCCTGTCGGCGGCTTCTTCCGGCATTGGTGGGTCATGTCCGCACGGTGGAGTCACCCGACCACTTCGTGAACTGCACGCCGTATAAGGACGTGGCTGATGTGCACGCGGCGTATCGGCAGGTTCTAGCCGAGAAATGGGCAGGCGATCACCCGGCACCGACGTGGTTGAGACGAGGCCAGCCCGACTTCGCGCCTGCAATATCTGGGTGCCGCAGCCACGGCGTCGCGCAGTAACGCAAGAGGCGCGGATCGAAAGGGCGGCAAGCGACGGCCGTAACCGTCGGCTGGAGACCGTCAATCTGACGCTAGGCCGCCCAGGAGCCGCCGGACGGACGCTTATCCCGCCTCCGATGCAATTTTTTAAGGATGCGCCTCCAAACTTCATGATCGAGGCGACGCATCGTCGCGAAGACCATCTGTCGGCAAAACAGGTGCAATCATGAAGCTCGTTCTTTCCGCAGCTGCGCTGGCATTGGCGACCTTCGTCGGAAGCGGTCTTGCCCGGGCGGACTGGCTCGGCGACGCGTGGAGCGAGGAGTCGGTGCGAAGAAATGGCAATCCGGCCATCACCATCCACCGCGACTCCATCCACGTGGTGCTGCCGGCGGCTACGCTGCGCCAGGCCTATGATGAAGGCGCCACTACGGAACGTGTCTTAAGCGAATTCTTGGAACGATACGGGCAACGCTGCTCCAGTTTGCTGAAGCTCAATGCTCCTCATCCCAATCTCAAAGTCAGGTTGTCGCTGCAGACTCGGACATCTTTCGACGAGATCTCCGAAGACGATGAGGTGCTGACGGCGTTGAAGACCGAGTACCTCAAACGCACCGAGACCGGAAGCCCGGTCCTATTCACCACGTCGCCGGGGCATTTCGATTATACGATCAACTACGTTCCGAAACGTCAGGTTCGCTGCGTCACGCCGGAGATGCCAACCTCTTGAGATCAGATGCCGCTGATTTTCGCATCCGTCATTCCTCGACGACCGCCGTCACCACATAGCGCAGCGGGCCGCCGGGGTTGATCGCAGCGAACGGATAGCAGGTGACGAGCGTCAGCATGGGCTCGTCGCTTGGCTGCACCGCCTGCGCGTGCCGCGTGTCGACGATGCGCTTGTCGACGATGCGATAGGCGCGCGAGATGCCGTCCGTGGTCTCCAACGTCACGCGATCGTCCGCCGCCAGCACCTGCAGGAAGCGGAAATGCGTGTCGCGGTGGCCGGCGATGACACTGTTGCCGGGCTCGCCCGGCACCGGGGTCCCGGCGACTACGCCGGGACCGAACGAGAGGCTGCGGCCGCTGGCGTCCGCAAGCACATAGACCCAGCCGTCCAGGCCGCGCGCCGTGAGGCGCGCAACCGGCCAGGTGTCGGCCCATGGCCACGGCTTCGCCCGTGTGGTCCCACCAAGCGTGCGTTGCCATGCATGGTCAAGCAGGTGCTGCGCCAGGATTGCCTTGGCGTGGATGTAGAGGCCGGACGCCGCCTGCCACAGGCCGAAGCCGAACAGGGCGGTGCCGGCGAGGAGGGTGGCGCGTTGCGCGATCATGCGCGCCTCCCGCCGCGGCGGAACTGCCAGACCAGCAGTGCTATGGCCACCAGCATAGCCAGCAGGCCGGTGATCAGCTTGAGCTCCGCCGGTGTGGCGGTCTGCGGCAGCACGATCGGATTCTGCGTTAGGCCTTGATCCGCGAGGACCGGCGCGGACGCTGTACCGGCGTTGCCCGCACGGGCCACTGCGTACTGAGCCGATCCAGGGGCGGCCGCGCGCTTGCTGCCGAACACCGACTCGTACACCCATCCGTCCGGCAGGTTGGTCGGCACCTCGCCGCGCACGACCGGCGTCTCGACCGGGCGCACCGGCATCGGATCGATCGCGATCAGGCTCGTGTAGCGGCTGACGAGCTGGTAGGCGAGGGCGAGCTTGAGGCTCTCCGCGCGCACCGCCTCCTGCGGCGTGCCGTCGAGGCGCAAGTTCTCGATGGCAGCCAGCTTGCGCCGCGCCCACACCGCGGCGACGCCGGGGCGGTCGTCGCGGCCGCTCAGCGACAGCGTGCGCGTCCAAGCCTGGCCGGCCGTTCGGCCGCTGATGCGCATGCTGGCATCCGCCGGCAGAGCGCCACTCGTGCTCGCGGCGAAGACGACCGGCTCGCCGGCATAGAGGTCCGGCAGCGGCGAGGGATACGTTTCCGCCTCGACCCCCGCGGGCCAATCCACCGCGAGATCGGTCAGC
>DATAAP010000201.1:0-1731 GCA_036260035.1 Alphaproteobacteria bacterium
GGGCCGAGGTCCGAGGAATAGCCGAGCGCTACGGAATCGACGCCCGGCGCGGCGAGTCCTGGGATCCAGGCGAGCTCCAGATGCGAGCCGAGGATCGCTTCGCCGCCCGCGCCATTCGAAAACCCCAGGCGATAGGTGGCGAGATCGGCCGACACGACGTTGTTCAGTCCTGCGGAGTGGCTGAAGCGAAGCGGCGAGCCGGCCGGACGCATGCTTCGTGACGTCGAGCGCAGCGATGCCCATTGCCGTTCGATAAGCCGCGGCGCTGCCTCGCGGAAAAAGCTCTGCGCCGGCACCCAGAACGGAGCCCGTTGATAGTTGTCGACGACGAGCACCGCACCCTGCATCCCGAGCGCGCGAAGGGCGCCGGCGGGGAATTCGATCCCCGTTCCGGAGACCGACGCCGTTGCGCCGGTCGCCGACGTCCCGGTCGGAACGGCGATTCCGTCGACCGGCGATGACGCCGCCGCGAGATCCATGAGGCCTGCGCCGTAGACCGCGGAATCGGCATAGCTCCCGGCCCGGTTCGCCGTGTAGAGGAGGCGATCGCGAAGCTGCAGGTAGCTCAGATTCGGGAACATGCTCTTCAGCGCGCCGAGCGCAGCCGCGGCATGCGGGGCGGCCATCGACGTGCCGTACATGGCCGCGTAGTTCCCGTCCTTGTACATGGAAAAGAGGCCGGTCTCGCGCGCACCGCCTGGCGCGGCGAGACACCAGCGCGCCGCGACACCGCACTGGTTGCTGTAGTCAGCAAGCCTTCCTTTGTCGTCGACCGCAACGACCGCGAGCCAGCCCGGCTCGAGCCCACTCACCCGGTACGGGAGGCCGGCCTGAAGCGAGGGTTGCGGTGCCTCTTCATTGCCTGCCGCGAACACCACGACGCCGCCCTTAGCGACGTACGAGCGCGAAGCGTCGATCCAGCGCGGGAAAGCGCTTTGCAGCTCCTCGCTGCTGAACGAGGTGATCGCCGCGCGTGTTCCCCACGAGTTATTGAGGATCATCGCGCCCGCATTGGCAGCGCGCTGCATCATATCGGCAAGCTGCGTGTCCGTGGCGATGATGGCCCCGAACGCATCGCCCACCTTGAAGTTGACGACCGACGCGTTATAGGCGAGACCATGCATCCCCGCGCCGTTCTTCGGCGCAGCAATGATGCCGGCGACATGCGTCCCGTGCCCATAGTCGTCGGCGCCGGAGCCGGCGCGGTTTGCGACGTAGTCGTAGCTCGCGACGACGTCGATCGCGATCGTGTTCGAGGTCGAGGCCTCGCGCGCGTTGATGCCGGTGTCGGCGACGGCGATCTTCACGCCGACGCCGGTGCCCGCGGCCGGGTCGGAGGCTTCCCACGTCGACCAGCGCTTGTGACCGTTGTAGTAGAGGATCTCGGTCTTCACGATGCCGAGGCCTTGCTGCGCGCCGTATTCGGGCGTCTGGAAGTCGGCGGCGCTTGCGTAACTCATCGGCCGCGGCGGCCTGCTGGTGCCCGTTTCACCGCTGTCGTTCGCCGTACTTCCGGCGGCTTCGCCGCCTCCGCTGCCTCCACCACGACCCGCGAGCGCAGCGCCGGCAAGCGCGCCGGCGATGAGCGCTACCACCGAAAGTCCGCTACCGAGCGCCGGAAGCTCTGCAGCTTTTTTCTTCGCTTCGGGAGGATCGGTGTCGATTATTCCTTCGAGGTTTGCCTTGAATGCAAGCGTCGCGTCAGGAAATGCGGTTGCAAGGGACAGCATC
>DATAAP010000202.1:0-11356 GCA_036260035.1 Alphaproteobacteria bacterium
GAAGACCGCAGCCATGCAATGGCGGACCGGTTCTCGGTCGCTCCATGAAAGAAGAGAACGAATTCGCTTAGCCGGCTGGCGGAGGGAGTGGGATTCGAACCCACGGTACGGTTTCCCGTACACACGCTTTCCAAGCGTGCGCCTTAAGCCACTCGGCCATCCCTCCGCAGCGCGGGCGGCGCACCATACAGCCCTGAGCCGGGCCTGCCAACACCCGGACCGGTCGCCCCGCCGACTCCGGAAAAGCCCGGCGCGTAGGGCTCAAAGATCGACGATCGTGCAGCCGAGCCGCTCGCGCAATCGCGCCGCGACGATCGCACGGTGGCAGTGCGCGGCATCCGCTTCGTAGCAGAGCAGGGCGACGCGGTGCTTCTTGGCGAGGTCGGCGGCGCGTGCGAGCTCGAGCTGGGCGACCGGCTCCTGCAGATGGCGTTCGAAGATCGTATGCATCTCCGCCGTGCGGCCGGCGCGGGCGGCGAGCCGGCCCTCCTTGGGCGTGCCGAGCTGGCGCAGGTGGACGTAGTCGATGCCGTGCTCGGCCAAGGTGGCGGCGAGCATCGATTTCGAGAATCCCGGCCGGCGCGAGGCGGCGACGGCGCGCACGTCGAGGACCATACTCACCTTGGCCTTCTTCAGCCGGCCAATCACGTCTGAGAGGGTCTGCTGCTCGTAACCGATCGTTGCCACATGCATCGTGCTTTGCCTCGCAAAGGTTGCTACCAAGGCGCCGCTCGCTGCGCCCGGGTAGCCGCCTCACCTACTGTTTACCGCCTTGAAACTGCGGGGTTTTGCTGTCATGGCCGCGAATGCTATCCTGCCGCGGACGGGCCCGTCCGCGCCAGCGCGCGATTTATCGAGCGGTCCCGGCAGGGGGAGGGCGCCGCGCGTGATCGGACGATTCCTGGCCTGGCTCTTCATCGCGCTCGGCTTGGGCGTGTTCGCCTATGATGTCTGGGTGTTTCTCAACAGCGGGGCCGTGCGCCTGACCGCGCTGGGCCAGCTCTGGTACTGGATCCATCCCGGTTCGCTCAACCTGTCGCAGGCGGTGATCGAGCGCTACGTCCATCCCGTCCTGTGGGACCCGATCATCATCCACGTGCTGCTGGCGCCGGCCGCTGCCGTCTTTCTGGCGATCGGCGTTGTGTTGGCCCTGCTCTTCCGCCGCCGCAAGCGCCGGCGGCGTTAACGCTCACTCCTCGCGTGCCTTGAGCGCGGCGAGGAAGGCCGATTGCGGTATCTCGACCTGGCCGAATTGGCGCATGCGCTTCTTGCCCTCTTTCTGCTTCTCGAGGAGCTTGCGCTTGCGCGTGATGTCGCCGCCGTAGCACTTGGCAGTCACGTCCTTGCGCAGCGCGGAGATCGTCTCGCGCGCTACGATCTTGCCGCCGATCGCCGCCTGCACCGCGATCTTGAAGAGCTGCTGCGGGATCAGCTCCTTCAGCTTCACGCACAGCGCGCGGCCGCGGCTCTCGGCCTTGGCGCGGTGGACCATCATTGACAGCGCATCGACCGGGTCGCCGTTGACCAGGATCGACAGCTTGACGATGTCGCCCTCGCGATATTCGTCGACGTGATAGTCGAAGCTCGCATAGCCGCGGCTCACCGATTTCAGACGGTCGTAGAAATCGAACACCACCTCGTTGAGCGGCAGCTTGTACACCAGCATCGCGCGCGAGCCGGCATAGGTCAGGTTCTCCTGGATGCCGCGGCGGTCCTCGCACAGCTTCAGCACGGAGCCGAGATACTCGTCGGGTACAAGGATCGTCGCCTTGATCCACGGCTCCTCGATATGATCGATGCGCACCGGGTCGGGCATGTCGACCGGGTTGTAGAGATCCATCACCTCGCCGTTGGTGAGGTGGACCTTGTAGACGACCGACGGCGCCGTCGCGAGTAGGTCAAGGCCGAACTCGCGCTCGAGCCGCTCTTGGATGATCTCCAGATGCAGCAGGCCGAGGAAGCCGCAGCGGAAGCCGAAGCCGAGCGCTGCCGAACTCTCCGGCTCGTACACGAAGCTGGCGTCATTGAGGTGCAGCTTGCCGAGGCTGTCGCGCAGCTTCTCGAAATCCGCGGCGTCGACCGGGAACAGGCCGCAGAACACGACCGGCAGGCTCGGCTTGAAGCCGGGCAGCGGCTCGGCGGCGAGGCGCTTTTCTTCCGTGATCGTGTCGCCGACGCGGCAGTCGGCGACACTCTTGATCGCCGCCGTGATGAAGCCGACCTCGCCAGGTCCGAGCGAAGCGACGTCCTTGTTCTTCGGCGTGAAGACGCCAACGCGCTCGACCTCGTGCGTGGCGCCGGTCGCCATCATGCGGATCTTGAGGCCCTTGGTCAGTTTCCCGTCCTTAACGCGGACGAGCACGATGACGCCGAGATAGGGGTCGTACCAAGAGTCGACGAGCAGCGCCTTGAGCGGTGCGGATTCGTCGCCCTTGGGCGGCGGCAGGCGCTTGACCAGCGCCTCCAGCACCTCGTCGATGCCGATGCCCGTCTTGGCGGAGATGAGCACGGCCTCCGACGCATCGAGCCCGATCACGTCCTCGATCTGCTGCTTGACGCGATCAGGCTCGGCTGCCGGCAGGTCGATCTTGTTGAGGACCGGGATGATCTCGTGGTTCGCCTCGATCGCCTGATAGACATTCGCGAGCGTCTGCGCTTCGACACCCTGGCTGGCATCGACCACCAGGATCGAACCCTCACAGGCGGCAAGGCTGCGGCTCACCTCATAGGCAAAGTCGACATGGCCCGGCGTGTCCATCAGGTTGAGCACGTAGTCGGTGCCGTCCTTGGCCTTGTAGCTCAGGCGCACCGTCTGCGCCTTGATGGTGATGCCGCGCTCGCGCTCGATGTCCATGTTGTCGAGCATCTGCTCGCGCATCTCGCGGTCCTCGACCGCGCCGCAGCGCTGGATCAGGCGGTCGGCTAAGGTCGACTTGCCATGATCGATATGCGCGATGATCGCGAAATTGCGGATTCGGGAAAGATCGGTCATCGGCGGATCGGGCCGCGGCGTGCGACTGTCCTAGGGGGAGAAAAGCGGGCGGGAAGATAGGGCGCGCGCCGCGCCAGCGCAACCTTGCTCAGCGGCGGGCGACGCCGTTCAGGAAAGTACGCACCGCCAGCTCAACGATCGCGCTGCGCTCCTCTTGGTCCGGCGCCGTCTCGCTGATGCCAAGGAGAAGACGCACATGGATCTGGCCCAGCACCATGCCGAAGAACTGCTCCGCCGAAACCCGTGGGCGCGGCACGTCGAGCACGCCGGCCGCGTGCTGCCGCTTCAAATATTCGGCAAGCGCCGCTGCGACCTTGTCCGGTCCCGACTGGTAGAAGGTGCGGCCCAGTGCCGGAAAGCGGCCCGCCTCGGACAGGACGACGCGGTAGAGCGACAGCGGACCCTTGCTCATCAGGAGGTCCAGGAACTGCCGGCCAATCGTGCGCAGCGCTTCCGCCGGGGGCTGGTCGCCCAAAACAGCCGCCTCGATGACCGGAATCATCGCCTGGCAGCGGCCTGTGATGATGGCGCCAAATAGGTCCTGCTTGCCGTCGAAATAGCTGTAGATGGTCGCCTTGGACACGCCAGCAATGCGTGCCACCTCATCCATGTTGGCCGCCTCGAAGCCCTGCTCCATAAAGACCTTGACTGCCGCCAGGATGATTGCATCGCGCTTCGGCAGCTGCTGGATGTCGGCAGTGCCTCCAGGTCCGGCGAAGGCGGGACAGGGGTCGGAAATTTCGATGGGGGGTATGCGAGCGGGCTTGTTGTGCACTGCGGCGAAGCCTACTATAAGGGCTAGACTAAACCGTTTAGTTTAGTGTCTACATTAAATAGGACGGCATTACGGGCGGGTCAAGCATTCCGCAGAGTGGTGCCAGAGGTAGAGCGTCATGCGGTCGATCGTTGCGGTGATCGTCGTGCTCCTCGCCGGAGCAGGGATCGGCGGAGGCTACTGGTATCTAATGGCGCGGCCGGCAGAGAACGCCGGCGCTGCGGGCGGTCCGCCTGCCGGCTTTGCCATGCCCATCGAGGCCGCGCCCGTGCGTGTCGGTCCCAGCCAGCGCCAAATTCAGGCGGTCGGTTCGCTGCGCTCTAATGAATCCGTGGTCATACGCCCCGAGTTGGCGGGACGGATCGCCCAGATCAATTTCAACGAGGGCCAGAAGGTCAAGAAGGGCCAGCTGCTAGTGCAGCTCGACGCCGCCGTGCCGCGGGCAGAGCTGGTGCAGATGCAAGCCTCGCTGGCGCTCGCCAAGGCGAACTACGAGCGCGCGCAGGAGCTGCACAAGCGCAATGCCGGCACCGAGCGCGCGTTGGACGAGGCGCGCTGGAAGCTGCGCAATGACGAGGCGGCCGTGAAGCTCGCCGAGGTGCGGCTGGAGAAATACGCGCTGACCGCACCGTTCGACGGCGTCATCGGCCTGCGGAAGGTGAGCGTCGGCGATTTCGTCAAGGACGGCACCGACCTCGTCAATCTGGAGCAGATCGATCCGCTCAAGGTCGATTTCCGCGTGCCCGAAGTCTTTCTCGCCTCGCTGAAGGTGGGGCAGCGCGTCGCGGTCACGGTCGACGCACTGCCCGGCCGCGAGTTCAGCGGCGAGGTCTACGCGATTGATCCGCTGGTCGACGCCAGTGGCCGCGCCGTCGTGATCCGCGCCCGCATCGCCAATCCGGACGACGCGCTGCGCCCCGGCCTGTTCGCGCGCGTCAGCTTGGTCGTCGACGAGAAGCTCGAGGCGGTGTTCGTGCCCGGGCAGTCGCTCGTGCCGATCAACGACCAGCTCTTCGTCTTCAAGGTCGTCGACGGGCCGCAGGGCGGCAAGGTCGTCGCCTTCACCAAGGTCAAGCTCGGCGAGCGGCGCAAGGGTGAGGCGGAAGTAGTCGAGGGCCTCAAGCCCGGCGACGTCGTGGTGACCGCGGGCCTGCTCAAGATCCGCGATGGCATGCCCGTGCAGATTATGCCGCCACCGGTCTCGCCGCCGGCGGCGAACGCGCCGGCCGTCGCCGACGGCAGCGCCGGCAAGGGCTGATCCTGGCGCGCGAGATACTGCGATGACTCTGTCCGACATCTCGATCCGGCGGCCCGTCCTCGCCACCGTGCTCAGCCTCGCCATCGTGCTGGTGGGCCTGATGGCTTACAGCCGGCTGAGCGTGCGCGAGTACCCGAACATCGACGAGCCCGTGATCACGGTCGAGACGACATACCGCGGCGCCTCTGCGGACATCATCGAGAGCCAGGTGACCATTCCGCTCGAGGATTCGCTGGCCGGCATCGAGGGCATCGACGTGATGAGCTCGATCAGCCGCCCGGAGAAGAGCCAGATCACCGTGCGCTTCAGGCTCGACCGCGATCCTGATGGGGCGGCATCCGACGTGCGCGACCGCGTCGGCCGCGTGCGTCAGCAGCTGCCCGACGAGATCGACGAACCCGTGATCGCAAAGGTCGAGGCCGACGCGCAGCCGATCATCTATCTCGCCTTCTCGTCCGATCGTCATTCGGCTCTGGATGTGACCGACTATGCTGACCGCTTCGTCAAGGACCGGCTGCAGAACCTGCCCGGCGTCGCGGATGTGCGCATTTTTGGCGAGCGGAAATACGCCATGCGCATCTGGCTCGACCCGATGCGCCTGGCCGCTTACGCTCTGACGGCGCAGGACGTCGAGAACGCGCTGCGTCGGCAGAACGTCGAAGTGCCGGCGGGGCGCATCGAGAGCAGCCAGCGCGAGTTCACGGTGCTGACCGAGACCGACCTGCGCACGCCGGAGCAGTTCAACAACCTGATCATCCGCGATGCCGACGGTTATCTCATCCGGCTGAAGGATGTGGGCAAGGCGGAGATCGACGCGCGCGACAAGCGCGTCATCGCTCGGTTCAACGGCAACTCCGCGGTCGCCATCGGCGTCGTCAAGCAGTCGACCGCCAACCCGCTCGACGTCTCCAAGGCGGTGAACGAGGCCCTGCCGAAGATCATGGAAGGCCTGCCCGAGGGCATGCAGGTCAACAACGCCTACGACTCCTCGATCTTCATCGACCGTTCGATCGACAACGTGTTCCGCGCCATCGGCGAGGCGATCTTGCTGGTCATTCTCGTCATCTTTGTGTTTCTGCGCAGCCTGCGCGCGACTCTGATCCCGCTGGTGACGATCCCTGTGTCGCTGGTTGGCGCGTTCGCGTTGATGCTGCTGTTCGGCTTCTCGATCAACACGCTAACCCTGCTCGCCTTGGTGCTCGCGGTCGGCCTCGTCGTCGACGACGCGATCGTGATGCTCGAGAATATCAGCCGCTATGTCGAGCAGGGCATGCGGCCCTTCGAGGCCGCCCTCAAGGGTTCGCGCGAGATTGCCTTCGCGGTCATCGCAATGACCATCACGCTTGCCGCCGTGTACGCGCCGGTCGCCTTCCAGACCGGCCGCACCGGCCGACTGTTCGCCGAGTTCGCGCTGACGCTCGCGGGCGCGGTGATCGTGTCCGGCTTCGTGGCGCTGACCCTGTCGCCGATGATGTCGTCGAAGCTGCTGCGCCATCAGGCCAGTCACGGCCTCGCCTTCCGCTTCGTCGAGCGGGCGCTGGAAGCGCTCAACGGGGGCTATCGCCGCGCGTTGCGCTTTACGCTCACCGTGCGCGCCGCCGTGGTCGTCGTGATGATCATGGTGGCAGGCGCTGCCGGCTTCCTGTTCAGGTCGCTGCCGTCCGAGCTCTCGCCGATCGAGGATCGCGGCTTCATCATCGGTATCGGCATCGCGCCCGAGGGTTCGACGATCGACTTCACCGACTCCTACGCGCGGCGGATGGAGTTCCTCTACAGCCAGGTGCCGGTGGTCGAGAAGTTCTTCATGGTCGTCGGCTTCCCGGTGGTGAACCAGGCCATCTCCTTTGTCAAAGTAAAGGACTGGAGCGAGCGCGACGTGAAGGCGCAGCAGGTCGCCGGCGAGCTCGCGCCGAAGATGTTCGGCGGCATTCCCGGCATCCTCGCCTTCGCGGTGACGCCGCCATCGCTCGGCCAGAGCCCGATCGAGAAGCCGGTGCAGTTCGTGCTGCAGACCTCAGCGCCGTATTCCGAGCTGCAGAAGGCGATGGACCAGTTCCTCGCCGGCGTGCGCGAGAACCCGCGCATCATGAACATCGACACCGATCTCAAGCTCAACAAGCCGGAGCTGCGGGTCAACGTGAATCGAGAGAAGGCGGCCGACATGGGCGTCGACGTCGAGACGATCGGCCGTACGCTCGAGACGATGCTGGGCGGCCGGCAGGTCACGCGCTTCAAGCAGAACGGCAAGCAGTACGACGTGATGGTGCAGCTTTCTGATTCGGAGCGCGTCAGCCCCGCCGATCTCGCGCGCATCTATGTCCGCGCGCGCAGCGGCGACATGGTGGCGTTATCCAATCTCGTCAGCGTCCAGGAGACCGTGGCGCCGAAGGAGCTGAACCACTTTAACAAGCTGCGCTCCGCGACGATCACCGCGACCCTGGCGCCCGGCTACACGCTGGGCGAGGCGCTGGCCTTCATGCAGGAGCAGGCGGCGAAGCTGCCGAGCAACATCATCAACGATCTGGCCGGCCAGAGCCGCGAGTACCGCACTTCGAAGGGCGGCATCTACATCACTTTCGTGCTGGCGCTGCTGTTCATCTACCTGGTGCTCTCGGCGCAGTTTGAGAGCTTCATCGATCCGTTCATCATCATGCTGACCGTGCCGTTGTCGATGACCGGCGCGCTGCTGGCGCTCAAGCTGACCGGCGGCACGCTCAACGTCTACAGCCAGATCGGCCTAGTGACTCTGGTCGGCCTGATCACCAAGCACGGCATCCTGATCGTCGAGTTCGCCAACCAGCTCCAGGAGCGCGGCATGGACAAGCTGGAGGCGGTCGTCGAGGCGGCGGTGCTGCGGCTGCGGCCAATTCTGATGACCACGGGCGCCATGGTGCTTGGCTCGATCCCGCTGGCGCTGGCGACAGGTGCGGGTGCCGAGAGCCGGCAGCAGATCGGCTGGGTGATCGTCGGCGGGCTGCTGCTCGGCACGTTCTTCACCCTGTTCATCGTGCCGACCGCCTACACGCTGCTCGCGCGCAAGCGCGCGGCGCACGAGGCGGAGGTGGTGCCGGTTGCAAAGCCTCACGGCCAAGCTGCGGAGTGACCCTGCAACCCTTCGGCGAAACTTGGCCGCAGAAAATCGCGTAGGCTGCGAGCCCGATTAACGCGGCGCTAACAAAGCACCGCATAACAATCGGGCAGCATGACCTGCCCCGACCATAACGACGAACGCCCGCTCGGTGCCAGCGCCTCCCCGCCGCGCGAGCCGGACTGCCGCTTCCGCACCATCAAGCATTACTTCGACGGGCCGGTGATCGCCCGCTGTCTCGCCTGCGAGCGCCTCGTCGGCATCGACGAGATCGGCGACAACTACATCACCATGCCCTGCGGCGAGACCTGGGCCATCAACCTGCGCTCGATCCTGCAGGGGCGGAGTTAGCGCCGTCCAAACGGCGCGAGGGGGTCTTAGACCCGCCCCTACATCAATACGGATCTCGTTGTCGGGGCCGGTCTAAGACCGGCCCGGCGGCCCATCGACCATTGTTGATCTTGCCCGGTGGCGCAGGCGCGCTTCATCCGCCATAGTACCGCCCAAGGTGGGCCCAAGGCCCCGGCACATCAAGGGAGGAGCGTCATGGCGCAGTGGATCAGGTTTGAGCGCGGCGGCAAAGCCGGCTTCGGCACGCTGGACAACGGCACGATCGCCGTCCACGACGGCGACATGTTCGGTCCCAACCGCGCGACCGGCGAGCGGGTCGCGCTCGCCGAGGTCAAGGTCCTGACGCCCTGCACGCCGTCGAAGATGATCTGCCTGTGGAACAACTTCCACCAGCTCGCAGCGAAGAACAACTTCCTAGTCCCCGACGAGCCGCTCTACTTCCTGAAGGCGCCCAACGCCTACCACCCGCACGGCGTGCCGATCGAGCGGCCGAAGACCTATAGCGGCCGCATCATCTACGAGGGCGAGCTGGGTGTGGTCATCGGCAAGAAGTGCTTCAACATCACTGAGGCTGAGGCCAAGGACTATATCTTCGGCTACACCTGCGTGAACGACGTCACGGCCGTTGACCTCCTCAAGAAGAACCCCACTTTCGACCAGTGGGTCCGCGCTAAGAGCTTCGATACGTTCGGTGTGTTCGGGCCGACCATCACCACCGGCGTAGACCCGATGCAGCTGAAAATCCGCACCGTGCTCAACGGCAAGGAGGTGCAGAACTATCCCGTCTCCGACATGTTCTTCCCGCCCTACAAGCTGGTCGCGGCGATCTCGCGCGACATGACCCTGATGCCGGGCGACGTGATCGCCTGCGGCACCTCGCTGGGTGCCGGCGTCATGGGCGAGGCGAGCAACACGATTGACATCGTCATCGATGGCGTCGGCACGCTTAGCAACCGATTCGACCAGGTGCTGCCGAGCCCGTATCTGCTCGGTGCGGCACCCAAGCCGATCAGGGTCGGCGTGGTCGGGGCAGGCGCGATCGGCGGCCTCATGGCCGCGAAGCTGGCACTCGCCGGCAACGAGGTGACGGTTGTCGACCTGGGCCCGCATCTTGCCGCGATCAAGAAGAACGGCCTCAAGCTCGAATGGCATGACGGCAAGATCGAGACGGCGAATGTGAAGGCGGTCGACAATATCGCCGAGGCCGGCCCGCAGGATCTGGTCATCCTCGCCGTGAAGGCGCACTACCTCGACGGCGTCGCCAAGAACATCGAGCACGTGCTTGGGCCCGACACGATGGTGATGACCGTGCAGAACGGGCTGCCGTGGTGGTACTTCCAGAAACTCGGCGGCAAGTATGACAACAAGAAGCTCGAAAGCCTCGACCCGACCGGGATCCTCACCAAGAAGATCGACGCGAACCGCTTGATAGGCTGCGTGGTCTACCCTGCAGCGGCGGTGACGGCGCCCGGCGTGATCCACCATGTCGAGGGCGACCGCTTTCCGATCGGCGAGCTCGATGGCAAGGAGACGGAGCGCGTCAAGCTGCTGCACGACGTGCTGGTGAAAGCGGGCTTGAAGTCGCGCGTGCTCAAGGACATCCGCTCGGAGATCTGGCTGAAGGCCTGGGGCAACCTGTCTTTCAACCCGATCAGCGCGCTGACCCACGCGACCCTGGTGGACATCTGCCAGTTCCCGGAGACGCGCCGGCTGGCCGCGCGCATGATGGAGGAGGCCGAGACGATCGCCAAAAAGCTTGGCGTCACCTTCCGCGTCACCATAGAGAAGCGCATAGCCGGTGCTGAAAGCGTCGGCGCGCACAAGACCTCCATGCTGCAGGATGTCGAGGCGGGCCGCTCGCTCGAGACCGAGGCGCTGATCGGCTCGATCCTCGAAATGGCGCGCCTCACCGAGACGCCTGCACCGGCGATCGAGTCGATCTACGCGCTGGTGAAGCTGCTCAACAAGGTGATGGTCGTGAAGGGCGCGGGGGTGAAGCTCGCCGAGGCGGCGTAGCCGCTAGCGCTCCGTCAGCGCCAGCTTCGCGCCCAGCCCCGCGAACGCCGCGGCGAAGGTGCGGCGCATCCAGGTGAGCACGCGCGGGCGCGAGATGACGTGCGTGCGCACCGCGGCGGCGCAGACCCCGTAGCCGACGAAGACCACGAAGGTGATCAGCATGAAGACGGCGCTCAGCTCCAGCATGCGCGCGAGCGCCTGCGGCTCGTCGGCGCTGACGAATTGCGGCAGGAAGGCGAAGAAGAAGATCGAGAGCTTCGGGTTGAGAATATTGATCAGGATGCCGGAGACGATCACCTGCATGTCCGAGCGCGGCGCCATTTCCTTGTCTACGCGCAGCGCGCCGTGCTCGCGGAGCGTGCTCCAGGCCATGTAAAGCAGATAGGCGACGCCGAGATATTTCAGCACCTGGAAGGCGACGGCGCTGGTGTGGAGCAGGGCGGCGAGGCCGGTCACCGCTGCCGCCATGTGCGGGACGATGCCGAGCGTGCAGGCAAAGGCCGCCACGACGCTGGCGCGGCTGCCGCGCGAGAGGCCGGCGGCAAGCGTGTAGATCACGCCGGTGCCGGGCGAGACGACGACGATCAGCGAAGTCAGCAGGAAGTCCCAGCTCACGATCATCTCCTTTCGCGCATCACGTAGACCCATGCGCGCGTCCCGGAGGCGAGTACCGCCTCGACGCGCTCATAGTCGTACACCTCATAAGCATCGGCGCTCGCCAGCTCCGCCGGCGTGATCTCAAAGACGGTTCCCGGCACCCGGTCCGCATCGTTGCCGGAGCGCATGACGCCGGGATGATGGGTTTTACCGCTCGCTGCGATGACCTGCGGGTCCTTGATCTCGACCATGCGCACGGCGAATCCGACCAGCGCGTCG
>DATAAP010000203.1:0-1844 GCA_036260035.1 Alphaproteobacteria bacterium
CCTTCGCCGATCACGGCGCCTTGCTCGATCCGCCCACCGCCGACGTGACCGCGCGCTGCATATCGATGCTTGCTCAACTCGGCGAAACTGCCGCGACGAGCCCGGCCCTGGCGCACGCCATCGAGAATCTCCTGGCCGAGCAGGAGCCAGACGGAAGCTGGTTCGGTCGCTGGGGCATGAACTATATCTACGGCACGTGGTCGGCGCTCTGCGCCTTGAACGCGGCCGGTGCCGACCCGCGCTCGCCAGCGGTGCGGCGCGCTGTGGCTTGGCTTTTCGGCATACAAAACGCGGATGGCGGCTGGGGCGAAGGAGGCGAAAGCTACCGGCTTGACTACGCGGGTTACGAGGTCGCGCCGAGCACCGCTTCGCAGACGGCTTGGGCTCTTCTCGGGCTGATGGCGGCCGGCGAGGCCGATCACCCGGCGCTGGCGCGCGGCATCGACTATCTCGCGCGCACGCAGGGCGAGGACGGGTTCTGGCCGGAGGAGCCCTTCACGGCGACCGGATTCCCGCGCGTCTTCTACCTCCGCTACCACGGCTACCCGAAAATCTTTCCGCTATGGGCGTTGTCGCGCTACCGCAACCTGAAGCGCGGCAACAGCCGCACCGTCCCGTTCGGGATGTGACCTCCCTCCCGTCCTGACCGCGAGCAGCGATTGCTTTCGCGGCCCTAAGCCGCATTGGCGCGGCGCTTGGCCCTGGCCGCGGCCTCGGCGGCTTCAGCCTCGGCGAGGCGCTCGGCGACATTCCTTGAGAAGACGTATTCGGCGGGGCGCTGCCGATCGAGCGGAATGTCGGGCGCCATCGATCCCTCCGTGCGCACCCCGCGCAACGCGACCATGGCGGCTTTCCAGGGGCGTCGCACCGTGTCCGCGACCGCTGTCGCCTCGTAGCCGGAATGGACCATGCAGTCCGCGCATTTTTCGTAGTTGCCGGTGCCGTAGGCGTCCCAGTCCGTCTCCTCCATCAGCTCCTTGAACGTCTTGGCGTAGCTCTCGCCCAGGAGATAGCAGGGCCGCTGCCAGCCGAAGACCGTGCGGGTCGGGTTGCCCCACGGCGTGCAATGGTAGGTCTGATTGCCGGCCAGGAAATCGAGGAACAGGCCCGACTGGTTGAAGGCCCATCTCCTGCCGCGGCTGCCCCGCCGAAACACGCTCCGGAACAGCTCCTTGGTCGCCGCGCGGTTCAAGAAATGCTGCTGGTCGGGCGCGCGCTCGTAGGCGTAGCCGGGCGACACCGTAATGCCGTCGACGCCGAGTTCGGCTACCGTGTCGAAGAACTTGGCTACGCGGTCGGGGTCCGCGGTGTTGAAGAAGGTGCAGTTGATCGTGACGCGGAACCCCTTTGCCTTCGCCAGCTTGAGCGCTGCCACGGCGCGCTCGTAGACGCCCGCCTGGCACACGGAACGGTCGTGCATCTCCTGGTCGCCGTCGAGATGGATCGACCAGGTGAAATAGGGGCTCGGCTTGAACTGGTCGATCTTCTTCTCGAGAAGCAGCGCGTTCGTGCACACGATCGCGAATTTTTTGCGCGCGATCACGCCCTCGACGATCTTCGCCAGATCCTTGTGCAGAAGCGGCTCGCCGCCGGCGATGACAACGACCGGCGCGCCGCACTCGTCCACCGCATCGAGGGCGTCTTCCACCGAGATGCGCTTGTTGAGGATCGCGTCCGGATAGTCGATCTTGCCGCAGCCGGCGCAAGCGAGATTGCAGCGGAACAGGGGCTCGAGCATCAGGACGAGCGGATATCGTTTGCGACCGGAAAAGTGCTGGCGGAGGATGTAGCCGCCGATCGCGATGACCTGTCGAAGGGGAATGCCCACTGCGGCTCCTTGCTAA
>DATAAP010000204.1:0-13567 GCA_036260035.1 Alphaproteobacteria bacterium
GCGCGAGAGCCGCTTCGCTGCCTGAGCCGCTGGCGCGCTTGCCGCGCGAGCCGCCCGCTGAACTCGTGATACTCCCCTGACCCCTGGCAATAGTGCGGGCATGAGATGCCTGCCGGCTCGTTGCGCCACCCGTTTGAACGATTACCTCTGGTTAGGCGTTACAAGAGATCAGACGATCGAGGAGAGGCACATGCGCCCGGCGACCCGGCAACGACTTCGCCTGTCCGGCGGCACGGAATTGTCCTTCCTCACCGCAGGCGATGCGTCCAAGCCCGCTGTGCTGCTCCTGCACGGCTTTCCGAACTCCGCGCGCATGTTTCGGGAGGTCGTGCCCGAGTTGTCGCAGGTCGCCTATGTGATAGCACCCGATCTGCCTGGCTATGGCGAATCCGACGTCCTGCCGGAGGTCTCGTTTCCTGCCTTCGGTCAGGCAATCTCGGAGCTCTTGGCTCGGCTCGCGATCGGGCCACGCTATATCTACCTGTTTGATTGGGGCGCTCCGGTGGGGTTCCACATCGCGATGCAGGCGCCAGAACGAGTGTTGGGCCTCATCGTTCAGAACGCCAATGCGCATCAAACCGGGTTCGGGCCGATCTGGGCTGCGACTCAGGCCTACTGGGCGCAGCCGACTGCGGAAAACGAAGCGACGGCGATGGCGACCGCGCATCTGACATTCGAGGGCGTGCGCGACGAGTATGTCGCCGGTCTCCCCCCGGACGTAGCCGCGCGGATCTCACCCAAAATCTGGGAGGAGGACTGGCGGGTGATGCAGTTGCCGGGCCGGATGGACACCCACCGAGCGCTCATCGCGGACTATGGCAAGTACGTCGCGCGGTTCGACGCCATCGCTGAATATATGAAGCGCTGGCAACCGCCTGCCCTGATGATCTGGGGAAGGCACGATCCGTTCTTCGACATCCCCGAGGTCCTCTCATGGATGCAGGACCTGCCGAGGATGGAAGCCCATATTCTCGATGCCGGCCACATGCTGCTCGAGACGCACGCGGCCGCCGCCGTGCCGCTCATGCTCGACTTCATCAGGCGCACCCAACGCGAAGGCGCTTGACCCCAGTCGCTCGCGCGCCCAGAGCTGCCATGAGAGTCACAGTCGTATCTCTGGCGGTCGCCTTCCACGCCCTCGCGGCAATCAACGTTCCGTGTGCTCAGGTGAGAACCGAACCACGGTTTCAGGCACAAGCGCGCATGCGATTCACGCGGCGATGCCCGAGTTCTTGCGCCGCAATCTCGATCCCGGGGCCTATCAGGTGATGGTGCTGGAGAGCGAGAACTCGTTTTCCCCCGACCGAGCCTCCCGTGAATCAGCCTGCGATCGCGCGCTTGATCTGTTCCGCGTCGATCTTCACCATCGTCATCATCGCGCTCATGGCCTTTTTTACTTTGACTGGATCCGGATCGCTGATCGCTTGCATGAGAATTGTCGGGGTGATTTGCCAGGAGACGCCGAAGCGGTCGGTGAGCCAGCCGCAGGCGACGCCTCGCCCGCCGCCTTCGAGCAGGCGGTTCCAGTAGCGATCGACTTCCTCCTGCGTGTCGCACTGCACGGAGATGGAGAAGCCCTGGCTGAAGGTGAACTGCGGCCCGCCATTGAGGGCGACGAACTCGCGCCCGTCGAGCGTGAACGCGACGGTCATCACCGTGCCGGCCTTGAACGGAAATTCCGGGCCGAGGTCGGGATAGTGCGTGATCTGCGTGATGCGGGAGTTAGGGAAAATAGAGGTGTAGAACCGCGCGGCTTCTTCGGCCTGGTTGTTGAACGTGAGGAAGGTGATGATGTTCGACATGGCGGCGGAGGATAACGGGTGGTGCGGACGAACTCAATCGAACTGCGCAATGCGTTTGGGCTGCGATGCCGTAAGTGCTGTCGTGAACCCCGTCCTCTGTTGCCTGCCGGTCGCCCGCATTTCGCGCAGGCGGGTTCTCGAAATGCCGCTCAATCCGTTCCTTCCGCCAGCCGCAGCGCGCGCGCGTTGAAGATGAGGAAGCTGATGCCGGCCATCGCCCACACGCCGAGCCCGCCATAGAGCATCACCCAGCCGAAGCCTTGCACGAGTGCTGCGTGGACGACGGCGTCGGATGGCCCGAAGACGGCGGTTCCGGCGGCGATCCTCTCGGCGAGGAGACGCAGTTGCGCGGCATCCAGGCGTTCCGCCGATGCACCCTCGAGATGCGCCAGCACGCCGCTCGCCAGGATGAAGCCCATCACCGCGATGTTGACCGCGAGCGAGACCATCCGTGCACTCATGTCGATGCCCGACGCCATGCCCGCGCGGTCGCTCGAAACCGCACCCGTCGTCGTATTGGTGACCGGCGTGTTGGTCAGGCCGAGGCCGATCCCGGCGACCAGGCAGCCGGGCAGCATCGTCAGCCAGCTTGCGTGCGCGGCAGCACTGCCGAACTTCATCAGGATGAAGCCGGCGCCGATCGTGAACAGCCCGGCCGGAATGACGAGGCCGGGCCGGTAGCGCAGCGACAGCCGCTCGCCCCAGGGCGGCATCACGAGTGTGGGCAGCGTGTAGGCGAGCAGTGCCAGGCCGGCGGCAACGCTGCCGTAGCCTAGCCCCGCCTGGAACCAGATCGGCAGATAGATCATGAAAGGCCAGTAGCTGAGGTTCATCGCCGCCGAGCCGACGATCGCACCCGAAAAGGCGCGGATGCGGAACACCGAAAAATCGAACATCGGCCGCTTGCTGACCTTCTCGGCAACGACGAAGGCGACGAGGCTTGCGATGGAGACGCCGAGGATCGCGAGGCCCGTAGCACTGGCGAAGCCGAGCTCCGGCCCCTGCGTGATGTAGAAGGCGAGGCAGAAGACGGAGAGCGATAGCGCCAGGATGCCGGCGACGTCGAGGCTGCTCGCCTGCGGGTCCTTTGACTCGCGCACACCGCCCGCGGCGAGCCCGAGCGCCACCACGGCGAACAGCACGTGGATGAGGAACACCCATTCCCAGCTCAGGACCGCGACGATCCCGCCGCCGATGATCGGCCCGAAGCCCAGGCCGATGCCGAAGATGACGCCCCACCAACCGAAGGCGGCCGCGCGCTCGCGCCCGCCCCGGAAGTGGTGGGATAGCACGGCGATCTGGCAGATCAGCATCGCACCGCCGCTCAGGCCCTGCAGGAACCGCGCGACGATGAGCGTCGCAACACTCTCGGCCACGCCGCAGAGCAGCGAGGTGAGGCCGAATGCGGCGATGGAGATCAGGAAGAGGCGCTTGCGCCCGTAACGGTCGGCCAGCGTTCCCGTCGCCATCAGCACGGTCGTCACCGCGATGGTGTAGGCGTTCATGATCCACTGGAGCTGCTTGAACTCCGCATGCAGCACCTGCTCCAGAGTCGGCAGGATCGCCGGAATGCTGGAGATCTCCAGCCCGAACATGAGGCAGGCGAGGCATACGGCGGACAGGACGATCGCGTTTTGGCGTTTTGGCGCAGCGGGCATGGTTCGGCCTTTGTCTGGTCGGTAACTAGGAAATCCGAAGGTGACTGGGGAGCGCAGTTAGGCGCGTGTCGCATCGCGACGTAGGTAGTCGCCGCTTGATCGCTTTAGAATTGGGTGATCGAATATTTCAGAGACAACAAATCCGGATGACTGCGATGACGACGCTGGACGTCGAGGCCGTGAAGGCGTTTGTGGCGATCGCCGATTTCCAGAGCTTCACGCGCGCGGCGAAAGCGCTCGGCACCACGCAGGGCGCGCTCAGCGTGAAACTGAAGCGGCTGGAGGATCGCGTCGGCCAGAAGCTGATCGAGCGCACGCCGCGGCTGGTGCGCGTGTCGGCGCAGGGTGCGGCGTTCCTCGACTCCGCGCGCGACTTCCTCGCCGCGCATGAGCGCGCCGTCGCCGGGCTGTCTTCGGCGCGCCGCCGCTTCGCGCTCGGCATCGCCAACCATGTGGCGGGGCCGGAGATTCAAACCGTGCTGGCGCGGCTGAACGCGCATGACCCGGCGCTCACCATCGACGTGCGCCTCGACAATGCGCGCACCCTGCTCGACGCGTTCGACCGCGGCGCGCTCGATGCGGCGATCATCCGCCGCGACGACGACCGCCGCGACGGCGAGGTGCTGGCGCCGGAGCATTTCGGCTGGTTCGCGGCACCGGGCTTCGCGTGGCGCGCGGGCGAGACACTGCGCCTTGCGACATCGTCGCCGTCCTGCGGCATCCGCGACAACGCCGCGCGTGCGCTCGACGCCGCGGGAATCGCGTGGACGGAGGTCGTGCTCGGCTGCGGCCCCTTCGTGGTGTCCGACGCAGTCGCGGCCGGCCTCGCCGTCGCCGTGTTCTCGCGCCGCCTCGCCCCATCAGGCACGGTCGAGATCGGCCGACGCTTCGGCCTCCCTGCTCTCCCCTCGTCCGAGATCGTGCTGCTCTCGACGCTCTCCGATGCGAAGTCCCGCGCGGCGCTGAGAACGCTCGCGACGGCCTTCCGCGAGCATCCTGCGCTCGCTGGCAGTGCTGCATAGAGGTGGTGCCGCCGTCGTCTCTCCCCTACCCAATCCCCCACTCTCTCGCGAGGATCAGCAGGGCTTCCTGCAGCCAGCCGATGCGCTTCGCGGAGCCGGCACCCTGATCGAGCCCGCACACGTCCACCAGCACGCCGGAGCGGATGCCGGTCACGCGGCACGCGTCCATCACCGTGCGGCTCGCGTCGGTCCGCGCGGTGACGATGCAGCCGCCGCCGCCGGAGATGCGGTGGCCGTAGGCGCCCGTCACGTGCGGCGTGAGGCCCGCCGCGTGCCACGCGCGGCGGAAGCGCAGGCCCGCCTCGTGCTGCGCGTCGTCGAGCTGGCCGCGCTGGTGGTAGCGGTCGAGCCAGCTTTCCACCGCCAGCACGGCACCCTGCACGCGGTCGCCACGCGGGTCGAGCCGCGTGCCCTTGCGGATCGGCTTGTTCGGCGTCTCGGCGCCGTAATCGACGCCGTCGATGATGGGCAGTGCCCTCTTACGTTTGCCGCGGGCCATACAGTCGCGTCGCCTCCTGCTTGATTGCCTCTCGGGTCCAGTCGTCGCGCACGTCCTCGAGCCGGATCACCACGATCCCCTGCTTGTGCCAGCACGCCGCGCGCATGCGCCTGAGCTGCTCGGCATCGGCATTCGCTGTGGGGAGCATCTTGGCAAGGGCCGAGCGCATCATGCCGCCCCTCTCGCCGCATCCCAGGTCACGGAGATGGACCGCGCTATGAGCTCGCACTCGCGCCTGGCTTTCTCGTGGTTCGGGTCCTTCGGGTCGCGCGCCGCGAAGATCGTCATCCAGGCTTCCGGCTCGTTCGTCCGGCTTGCCAGGACCTCGGCCACCTTCTTGTCCGCGTAGGCGTTGCGGTTCGTGGGGTCGCTGTAATCGACGCGCCCATGGCGCCCCCGCGCCATCTGCAAAACACCAGACTCTTTGATTTCAGAATGATCGGTGTTTGAGGATAGGGAACGCTCCGAGAGAGGTTCTTGTGACTGTGAAGGTGAAGGTCCATCGGTCTGCCGATGGCCCGGCGGTGCGCTTCCTATGCGATTGCCAGGAGCAATGCCATCCGGCTGCCATCGCACTTCCGCTCCTCTCTTCCCTGCCTTGCTTCGCCGCTCCATCTTCGCCTTGGCGCGCGCCAGCTCGTGCTCTACCCGTCCATGCGTCCACGCTCCATTCTTCACGTCGAAGAAAGCTGCGATGGTCGCGCGCGCCTTGCGCCACTCCTGCGGCGTCATCCGCGCGATCCGCGCGAGCTGCGCGTTGTCGTCGGCCGGCGGCGCTCCGGTCGTCCAGTAGTGGCCGAGCAGCATGAGGTACGCCCCGTGCTCGGCCGCCGAGAGGTGGCCGGTGTCGCGGTGATAGTCGCCCCAATAGAGCGGCATCCAGGTGTCGGCGCGGGAGCCGCTCATGCCGCCTTCCCTCGCCTGCGGCGCCGTGCCCGCAACCGGATCCACGCAGAGGCGACAGCCTTCTCCGCATCCTTGCCGTTCACGTCGGCGTAGCCGAGCCGGCCGCCGACGGAACGGATGATCTGCATCGGGCTCTGTCCATCCCTGACGGCCCAAGCCAGATGCTCGCGCGCGATCGCCTCCGGGCTCATGCCGCCGGCGCCTCCGGCACGGTCGCGAGCGCGATCGAGCGGCTGCGGCCGGGCAGCACGGTGATGAAGCCGCGCGCGGCCAGCGCCTGCACGATGGCGTGCACGAGCGACTTGCTGCGCGAGCCGAGTGCTTCCTTGATCTCTTCATACGACGGCGAGTAGCCGTGCGCGGCGATGAAGCGCTCGATGAAGCGGTAGGTTTCGAGCTGGCGCCGCGTCAGGCCGCCGAAGCGGACGTCACGCATCGACCCTCCACACCTTCGCGTTCATGCCCGAAACGTTGCGGCGCTTCTCGCCCGTGGCGACGATCTTCCCGAGCTTGTTCAGCTCCGTTACGCGCGGGCGCGCGAACAGAACGGCCCAGCCGAGGTGCTGCGCGATCTCGTCGGCGGTGAGGCCGGCCGGATGCTGCGTCAGCAGCGCGATGATGCGGCGGTGCGCCGCCGTCAGCCGCGGCGCGGTCTTCGCCGCGGCTTGGGCCGAAGTCTGCACGCCGCGGTGCCCGGGTGACCGCAGGTAGCGCCGCGCCAACTCGAACAAGTTCATGCCGTCCTCCTCGTGATCTTCTTTGTCACGGCCACACGCTCCTGTGCTCGGGCGGCGGGTTCTGCCGCAGCCACACCAGCGCGCGGTTCCAGTCGACCGGCCGCGCGCGCGGCATGTCCTCGTAGCCGCCGGGCACTTTGGCGATCAGCCGCTCCAGCAGCCGGTCGCGCTTGCCGACCGTGATCGGCTGCGGCGGCGGCACGGGCGGCGCTGCGCCGACGCGCGGCGGCCGCGCCTTGCGGGCGTTCTTCCGGCCGCGCAAGGTCTGGCGCTTCGCTAGGCGGATGCGGCCACTCATAGCGTCACCGGCTCCACGCGCGGCTTGGGCGCCAGCACCGGGCGCTCCGGCCTGAGCCTCAGATAGCCGCTCGAAACATTCCGGCCCGCCTGATGGAGCTCGCAGGCGAGCGCCACGATCATCTGCTTGAGAATCGCAGGATCGTTCACGCCGGCGAGCGCGCGGTCGAGCGGATCTAGCGGCATGGCGTGTCCCGGTCGGAGAAGTACGGATTGCGTTCGCGCGGCAGGCCGCAGAGCGCTGCGAGCGCCACCAGCACGCCGACGACAAGCGGGATCAGCGCGTAGGCCATGTCTCCTCCTTCGCGGCGTCAGCCGCGCTGTGTCGTGGGCGATCGCCGCAGCAGCCGGCGCTTCGCGCGCTCGACATCGGCGACGACGCCGGCGAAGCCGCGCCACGTCCGTGTCGGAAACGACACAAGCTCGCCGCGGCGATCGGTGCCGATCCGGCCAACGCGCACCCGCTCGCGCGGAAAGGCGATGAGCGTCCCGGCGCGGTCCGCCGCGTCGTGGATGTCATGTCGTTGCCCGCTCATCGGTGCTTCTCCAGCGCGCGCGAGGCGCCGATCGCGCGGAGACGCCGCCGCACCCCTTCCTGCGCGAGCGGCGGCCGGCCGATGCCTTCCGGCCAGGCGAGATCGTTGGGCCAGCGCTCGGCAAACCAGCGCATCACCTTGTTGTAGGTGTCGACGGTGCAGCCCTTGCCGTCCTCGATGTGCTTGAAAAAGGCGCCCTGGTTGCGGACCAAGGTCGCGATCCGCGCGAGCGACAGCCCGGTGCGCTGGCAGTAGAGCCGCGCCAGGGTGAGCATCTCGTCGCGATAGTCCATATGGACAAGTTGCGGACCTTTTTCCGCATTGTCAACGGAGATTTATCCGTATATGGTGCGGACTCTAACGCGGCAAAATATCCGCATGTCCTATCAAGCCCTTCTGCAGATCATCGACGCCCGGCTGAAAGCCAAGGGCCTCACGGAGCGGCAGGCCTCGCTGCAGGCCACCAAAAAGCCGGATTCGATTCGCACAATCAGACGTGGCAACGCCCCGAAGCCAAGGACGCTGAAAGCTCTGGCTGCGGTCTTGGAGTGCGATGAGCGCATTCTCTTCGATGCGGCCGCTGCACCCGATGCGGCGCCGCTTGCGGCAGACGCCCCGGCGACCGAGCAGCAATCGTCGCTCGATCCTCCGCCGAATGCGGTTCCCGCCGGCATTCCGGCGATCGATTTCAACGCCATGCGCCGCGACGTGGAAGTGCACGGAACCGCGATCGGCGGCGACGATGGCGACTTCCAGCTCAACGGCGGCACGATCGATTATGCGAAACGGCCGCCGGGGATAATCGGGCGCAAAGGCGTGTTCGCAATCTTCACACAAGGCGACTCGATGTATCCCTGGCGCAGCAAGGGGGACCTCGTCTATCTCGATCCGGTGCGCCCCGCCCGCCCCGGCGACTACGTGGTGGTGGAGTGCCACGGCCGCGACCACGAGCCGGGTCCCGCCTATCTGAAGCGCCTGGTCGCCGAGACCGCGACAAAGGTGCGGCTTGCGCAGTACAACCCTGCGGATGACCGCATCGAGATCCCGAAGTCGCGCATCAAGCGCATCTATCGCGTGATCGACTGGCCCGAGCTGCTCGGCTTTTAACGACTCGGGGCGGGCCCACGGCCCGGCCGGAGCGCCGTTGCGGATCGTGTCATCGGCGCTTAACGGACTTTAATCCGCACGATCTTGACATGCGGATAAAAATCCGCAATACTGTCTCACCGTACAACCGTGCGGAAAAGAGGGACGGCATGGCCGAGTGCGCGGAAGCGCTGCGGATCGAGGGGCTCGAGGCGCTGCCTGAGAGCGAGGAGGAGCTGCGCTTCGCCGAGATCGTGCGCGACCTGGTCTGCGCGGGCATGAAGGCGAAGGCGGCGCGCGATTCGGTGAGTGCGCACCACCGCCGGCACTGCGCGCGCGGGCGGCGCGACTGGCACCGCTTCGACAATGCGCTGAAATGCATCGGCGATGCGCTTCACGACATGGACATCACCGTGATCGGCCTGAACGCCGATGTGGCCACGGTGGTGGCGCTCGCGCAGGAGGCGTCGTGACGCAGCTCGAGGCGATCGTCGCGGCGCTGTGGACCGGCTACTTCGCGGGATGGCTCGTGCACACAGCGATGCGGTGACCCGAAGTACCTAGCTGATCGGAGGCTCGCATGGTTCCGTTGGAGCTGATGGTCGTCCCCGGCGGTGTGGGCGAGCGCGGAGTGTTCGTCCCGCTGTCGACGCTGAAAGCCGCCGCTTCGCTGTGCGTCGCCGGGCCGGGCCGGCCGCGATCCGCCGACCGGCGGGCGCAGGCGCGCAAGGGCCTCGCGGCGATCGGCGACGTTTCTTCGGACGAGGCGCGCGTGCGCGTCGCACGGGCCTGGCGCGTACTGGCGCGCTGCGGTGACAGCTTCGCCGCCATCATGGCGGCCTGCCTGGATGACGCGCGCTCGGCGTTCGGCGCGCTCTGCGCCGCCTACTGGCAGCACCACCTAGGCCGCGCGGACATCTGCGCGCACCGGCTGCCGTTCGAGCTGGCGTTCATCCGGCACTATCTCGACGACGTCGAACGCGGCGCGCTTCCATCGTCGAACCGGATCGAGCGGCTGGTCCTCGCGGCACTCGAGCGATGCAGCCTCCCCCGCGAGGCGAGCCTGCTCTCCGGCCTCGCGGCGTTGAACTTCCGGACCGGCGGCAGGCTCGCCGCGGCCGGCCTCAACTGGCCGCAGGCGTTCCTGCTGCCCGCGGCGCGGACCGATTCCGAAACCAGCGGCGTCTTCGCCCTCGATCCGATGCCGGCGCTGCGCGCCTTCGCCGAAGCGATGTGCGCGGCGGCGGACCGCTTTCCGGCGGACCAGAGAATCATGGCGACCGATTGGACGGATGGGCCGGATTGCAGCTTCTGCCGCGTCCACCTGCATCCGGGGCAGTTCCTCGCGCTGCAGCTCGATCCTGCCGGCGCCGCGCCCGTCCTCAGAACCGCGTGCGACGGAATCTACAGCCTGCGCGGCTGCGTGGTGGAGATGCGCACGGCGGCAGGAAGCACGGTCGTCTCCGGCGTCAGCGAGATCTGGATCGGCTGGAAGGATGGTGCCGCGTGCGCCTGCATCCCCGCGGTCTTCGGCCGCGAGGACGTCGGCCTCGTCGCGATCCGCGCCGACGGATCGGGCGAGATCAGCGGCGGCGCGCATGCGTTCAGCTTCGTTTCAGGCACGCGGCTCACGCTCGTGCCGCGCGGCAGCGTTGATGAGCGCACCGGCACCGACGCCGCGCGGGACGTTACCCCCGCGCTCGTGGACGCGTGACGGCCATGAACTCACCGCGCGCACGGCCATGGGAAGCCGCCGATAACTCGCGCGGGTTAGTGAGTCTTGCGGGCAGAAGCGCGCTTCTCGCGGAGCGGCGTGGCGCACGGCGCGTTATATCGGCATGCCAACACGCCGCACTGAATGTGGCCGACGGAAGCGGGCACAGCACCGCCGCATGGACCTCGCCGACGCCGGGGCCTTGCAGGACCTGATCGATTCGTGCGGCAGCGATCGCGGCGCATCCTCGCGCGCCGATCCGCGCTTCGTGATCGCGTGCATGGCGATGATCGTGCTCGCGAGCCCGACGGTCCTGATGGCGGTAGACCTCGCGGTGCTCGCCGCCGCGCATCTCGCGGGCGCCGATCCGAGCCCGCCATCCCTGCCTGGTCAGCAGCTCCTCGCCCCCGGATCGCCGTATCACGGACCATACGCCAGCGCTGCCCAGAGCTGCATGTGGCTCCTGATCGTCTATCTGGCGGCGCCGCGCAGCGGCCTGCTGCTCTCCGCCATCGCTCGCCTTCGCGCCTTGCTGTCGTCCATCCGCTACGGTGTCGGGCGCTCGGGGCGCGCGCAGCGCTGAACGATCCTCAATTGGCGAAGCTGCGCGTCGATCGCCTGCTTCGAGGAGGGCCTCGACAAGTTCGACTTCAGCGCCTTCGACGCGACGGCCTGGGACGGCCGCCTCAGGACTGCACGGTATCTACCAGCCGCGCCGGGGGTGGTGGGCCATCACGACTTTCGACTTTGGCAACGGCAACGTGGTGGTGGCGGACTCGGGCCGCGGGCTCGATCAGCGCGACGCCGTCCTGGGCGGCACGCCCTAAAGCAAGACGCATCTGCAGACGGAGCTGAACGGCGTTGGCCCGCACGGCGCTGAGCCCCGGAACGCTTCCAAGCCTTCGCGAGTTAGGGTAAGTTGGCAGGGAACATAACGGGAACGCCATGGGCGGCCGGAATCTGCGCACGCTGTCAGAGTTGGCGCGGCATGGGGCGAGTCTGCGCCTCACCTGTGCCGAGTGCGGACGCGAAGCGGTGCTGTCGCCGTTTCGGCTCAAGGAAGCGCTGGGCGCCGATGCCGATCTGTGGAAGCTGCCGTTCCAGTGCCAGGCCTGCGGCTCGCGCAACGTGTTGCGGTGGGCCGAGCGGGAGGACGACAAGCCGCGTCTTCCGCCGAACGTCCTGGCGTTTCCCGGCTCGCATGCGGAGCGGACGCTGAAGGCCGCGTTGAAGGCGAAACTCGCGACCGTCGTTGTCATCGGCCAGACGCGCGACGGCGAACCCTACAGCGCCGCGAGCACGAAGGAGACCGGCGAGCTGCTGCGCCTCGTCGAGTGGTTCAAGCTGCGGCTGCTGGCATGGGACGAGTGATCGCTGAGGCATTGCCGGGCTGGCGCGAACAGAGTCTGGAGGCGCCGATGCGACGTCGATCAGCTTACTATCAGCGCCAAGACCTCAGCATGGCGCGACAGGTCAGTCCGCCAGCTGGGGCCAGTAGTCGCATTGGCGCCCGACATAATCGTAGTGGTGCTTGCCGTTCAGCGTGATCGACACGTATTTGTGCCCGTCCGTCCCGCGCGGGTCGAAGCTGTTGACGCCGTGGATCAGGTTGAGGTCGCGGAACGTCTCGCCCGTGTCGCACCGCACGGTGTAGAGCACACCGTAGCCGAGGTCGGCGCCGAAATCGCTGCCCGCGCATCCGGCAAGGCTCAGCAGCGCTGCCGCGGGAGTCAGGTGCTTCATCATCGCGGAGAACGCGCGACCTCCCTATCGCATTCCTCGTCCGAACGCCCGCGCGATCTGTTCTGAAATAGGCGAAGTGCTGCGGCTGATCTGATACCGGGTAGCGAACAGAGTTCAGGCTAGACCACTGTGGCGAACCGCCCGATAATCGCCTTTCCATATCGAGAGCCGGCAACCGTCTATGAGGCGGTATCCGGCCCAACGCGAACGGCCTGACATGGGCGCCAGGGGCTTGGACGGGAAGCGCGACGCCATCGAAGACACTCCTGTCACCGATGCGGCTCCCGATCGGCCGATATCGGCTCAACAGTCCGCATTTGCCGCGCGCACGCCGATGCAGCTGGCCGAAATAGCTGCCATCGCCCTCGCGTATTTTGTCTTTGCCAAAATTGGCCTTTCCCTCGCGTCGATCAATCCAAGCGCGACTCCAATATGGCCGCCGACGGGCATTGCCCTCGCCGCGGTGATCCTGTGGGGATACCGGGTCTGGCCGGCAATCTTCGTGGCAGCGCTGGCAGCCAACGTCACGACGGCAGGCACTCTCTACACCTCCATCGCCATCGCGTTGGGCAACTCGCTTGAGTGCCTGGTCGGCGGCTACCTCATTCACCGCTGGTCCCATGGGCCGATGACATTCGACACGCCCGCGGGCGTCGCTCGCTTCGCGCTGATCAGCCTCATTGCCGCAACCCCGATCAGTGCGACCGTTGGCGTCGGCAGTTTGCATTTGGCCGGCCAAGCGGACGGCGCCGGCTTCGCGCCGATCTGGATGACGTGGTGGCTTGGCGACTTGGCAGGAGCGCTGGTGATCACGCCCGTGATCGTGCTTTGGGCCAGAGGCGAGCGTAAGTCGCTCGCTCGCGGCCAGTTGGCAAGGACCAGCGCTGCCCTCGCCGGCGCGTGCATCGTCGGCCTCATCGCGTTCAGTCCACTGGTCGAGCAGAGCCCCCGTCGAGATCCGCTCGGATTTCTGGCGCTTTTGCCGCTGATCTGGGCGGCCCTTCGTTGCGGTCCGCGTGACACTGCATCCGTGGCGCTCATACTGTCGGTATTCGCGGTTTGGGGAACCATGATGAATGGCGGACCCTTCGCCCGTACGACGGTGAATGACTCCTTCCTCCTGGTTCTGATGTTCATGATCAGTATCTCGGTTCCGAGCCTGGTCTTGAGCGCCGATGTCGAGGTCAGAAGGCGGGCGGAGCGGCGCCTCAGGCTCCTTGCAAGCGAAGTCGATCACCGGAGCAGAAACCTTCTCACCGTCGTGCAGGGTATCGTGCACCTCACGCGCGCCGAGACGATGCAGGCGTTCAGGGCTGTCGTGACCGGGCGCATCGATGCCCTGGCCCGCGCGCACGCGCTCCTTTCACAGAGCCGCTGGGAGGGCGTAGACCTCGACAGCTTGGTGCGCGAGGGATTGGCGCCATATCGGACCGACAACCTCACTCGCATGCAGGTGCGCGGCCCGGCGACCATGCTCGGACCTATGGCTGCGCAGGCCCTCACGATGGTCCTGCACGAGCTTGCGACCAATTCAACCAAGTATGGCGCGCTGTCGCGGCCAGAAGGG